>JAPOXY010000200.1:0-25900 GCA_026706845.1 Gemmatimonadota bacterium | reverse complement strand
ACACGCCCTGTGACGTTGAGACGCAGACCGAGGTCGGGGTGTTCGAGGACACCCGCATTGTCATTTAGCGTTTTTTGCGGCACATGCGCGCCGCCCGTGTGCTGGCCCGTGTGTATGGCTTCAAACATGTTCCACTCGTAGAACCAGAGGTACATGGTTAAATCATCTCGCCCATCGGGCGCGAATGAAAATCCGCGTCGCCATTTATCCAATGTGATCATTTGTTAGCTTTCAGCGGTCAGCCTTCAGTCCCCGCTCAATTTCTCCGTCCTGCGGGTTATTATCCTGTACATCCTTCAATCCTAATCATCCTGATCCTGATTCAGACGATATTTTTTGCCATGCCATTGGGCATGAAGATTTCGTGGCGCCTGGGGTCGGAGTAGCCTTCGATTTCCATGTGGGTGACGCCGGGGCTTTCGATAGCGGCTTTGACGATGTGTTTGTTAAATGTGCTGACAATTTCGCTGGAGAGATATTCCGGGACGGACAACCAGAGGCATTCTTCGATTTCGTCGGCCTGGATGGATATGTCTTCGCTCAAAGGCGAGAGGCGGCAGACAAAGTAGATGTCCGATTTGTCGTAGCGGTAGCCGTGCCAGTGCCGGAAACAGACCAGTTTTTCGAATTTTGTACGCACGCCGGTTTCTTCAAAGACTTCGCGCTGGACGCAGTCGGCAATGTGTTCGCCCGGGTGCAGAGCACCTCCGGGTAGTTTGTAGTAGGGTCTTGAGGAGCTTCGGTGTAATTCGCTGACGACCAGGAGTTCTTCGCGCTCGTTGATGACGACCCCGCCCGCGCCTATGTAATGCGTGGCGTATTCGGGTATGAAGGCATTGGGGGCGAGGGGTTTGGTGAGCAAAAGATAGTCTATTCCCGAGTGGTGAAATGTAAATCCCGCTTGTGTTGCCACTGGAATGAGTGCTGCCCGTTCAATGGGGATGTTGATCCAGACGAGCTTAAATGCCTCGCGTTTCCACTCCTGGAGGGATGTTGAGAGGCGCGTGCGAAATTCCTCGGGATCAGACGGCAGTGCTGCTGGATCCAGTTCAATGCCCTGAAAGCGGTTTGGCGTGGCTTCGAGTATTTGCATAGATTACCTCGTTCATAGGATGATTGTGAACCGGCACATGGTAAGGAACATCACAAAATCGAGCAAGGGATTTGCGGTGGGCAGTTCTACTTGACAGCGGTCATGAGGACGATCATATTGAATGAAGTAAAAAATGATGCGCGAGGTTGAAACAGTTGATGGGTTGGAGGCGTTAAAAGGCTATCGAGGGAGGGGTAACATGGTGTCTATTTTTGAACAGTTGGGCGTACGCACCATTATTAATGCTGCCGGGCCAGTTACGCGTTTGAGCGGGGCGCGCATGGATGAGGATGTGATCGATGCGATGCGCGAGGCATCACAGGTGTGCGTGGATATTGCAGAGCTACAGGCAGGGGCAGGGAAGTTGATTGCCGAGGTGACTGGTGCCGAAGCCGGATATGTGACATCGGGGGCTGCGGCAGGGCTGGTGCTCGCAACGGCGGCGTGTGTTACGGGTATGGATCCGGGAAAGATGAACCGATTGCCCGATACGTCGAGAATGAAAAATGAGGTGATTATGCCCCGGTCACATCGCAATTTTTACGATCATGCGGTGCGTTCAGTGGGTGTGAAGCTTATTGAGGTGGGCATTCCAGATCGGTTTAGCGGCGCGGGGGTGCGCGATACAGAGGCCTGGGAAATTGCCGATGCGATGACCGATCAGACCGCGGCGATTGTTTATGTGGCGCAGTCTTTCGCGCAGCCGCCTTTGCCACAGGTGACGGCTGTGGCGCACAAACGCGGGGTGCCCGTCATTGTCGATGCTGCAGGTCAGTTGCCGCCAGCGGCAAATTTGAAGCGGTTTGTCAGCGAAGGTGCCGATGCGGTTTGTTTTAGCGGCGGAAAGACCATTGGCGGGCCTCAAGGTGCGGGCATTTTGTGCGGACGCCGGGATCTGATTTCCTCGGCGGCATTGCAGCATCTGGATCTGGATGTGCATTATGACCTGTGGAATCCACCTCCTGAATTGATCGATAAATCCGCATTGCCAGGTGCGCCGCAGCACGGGATTGGGCGACCGTGCAAGGTGGGAAAAGAGCAGATTGCGGGGGTGATGGTCGCACTGCAAAAGTTTGTCGCAGAAAGCGACGAGGCGCGGCAGGCCCGCTGGTCGCAGTGCCTCCAGGATTTGGCAGATGAGATAAGTGATTTACCGGGGTGCGATATGAGTATGGATGCCTACCGCACAATACCCATTTTGCGGCTCGAGCTTTCTCCGGCGGAAAGAGGCGTGGAGGTGGCGCGGCAGTTAATGGAAGGCGATCCGAGTATTCATATTAGTACATCGGGCGTTTACGATGGCGTGTTGATTTTTAATCCCATGTGTTTATCAGAAGATATGATCAAACCGATTGCCGATCGGTTAAAAGTGTTAATCACGAGTTGCGATTCGTGAGATTCCAACCATTGTACGCAGGCTTTGCCTGAGCACTAATTCCCCCATTTTACAAAGGAGGCGTGCCATGGGTGTTATCACTATTTCAAGGGAATACGGAAGTGATGGACGTACTGTTGCCCGGAAGGTCGCCGAGACACTGTCTTATCACAATATAGATAAAGATTTGCTCGTTGAGGTGGCACAAAAAGCCCAGGTGCCGGTGTCAGAAGTCGAACGCTATGACGAGCTACCCGAACATCCCGCACTGAGAATTTTGCGAAAATTTCTCACGCCCGGATACGCAGATACCTTGACGGGGTTGTCGGAATACGAGTGGTGGGCTGCGGCGACTGTGCCCGAGTTGTCAGAGCACAAAGAGCAGGCGCTGACGACAATGGATGAAGAGGTGTATGCGAAGTTGACCGCAGAAGTGGAGGTGCAATTGGCCGATCAAGGCGATGTGGTCATATTGGGGAGAGGTGGGCAGGCTGTCTTGAAAGGCCGCGAAGATACGTTGCATGTGCGCGTGGTGGCGACGCAAGACTTTAAGCTGGATGTGGTGAAAGAGCGCGATCAATTGACTAACGATGAGGATGCAATAAGGCGAATGAGAGGCGTGGATGAGCGCCGCAGGACGTATATCAAACGCCATTATAAGGTGGCCTGGGATAATCCACATCTATACTCTGTCATAGTGAATACCGGCTTTTTGGGCGTTGATGGTGCCGTAGATGCGATTGTTTGCGCTGCACAGAAGGTGATCCGCAGATGAACGCAGATTGTAGGGGCGAGGCATGCCGCGCCCTCCTTTTTCAAAGTCCCATTTCTATATACGCCCGTGCGATTTTTTCTATGGCGATGGCAAATGCAGCGGTGCGTAAATCTGGCACATTGTCGCGAGATTTGTGGATTTCACTCATGGTTTGATAGGCAGTGCTCATGGTGTCTTCGAGGCCTGAGCGCACGAGGTCCAGTTCATCCGAGCCATAAGAGAGTCTTGCTTTGAGATGGTCTGGAACGGGTTTGCCAACCATTTCTTCCAGGGCGGTGATGATTTGCGCGCCGCGATGTGCTTCGTGGCGTCTGTCGAGGCGCCCGAAGCGGATGTGCGAGAGGTTCTTGATCCATTCAAAATAAGAAACTGTGACGCCGCCCGCATTGAGGTAGGCGTCGGGTATGATGGTTTTTCCTGCCTCGCGCAATACGTTGTCTGCCATGTAAGTGACGGGACCATTGGCCGCTTCTGCTATTACTGGCGCTTTGATGCGTCTGGCATTTTCAAGTGTGACCTGGCCTTCAATAGCGGCTGGTATGAGTACGTCGCATTCTGCTTCGAGCAGGCTTTTGCCATTTGCAATACAGGTGGCTTCTGGAAAGTGTTTTAATGAACCGTGTTCCGCGCGGTAAGCAGCGACTTCTTCCACTGAAAATCCCTTCTCTGATAGGATTGCTCCTTCGCGTTCAATAATGCCGATGATGCGCGCGCCACCTTCTTCTTCGAGATATTTGGTCGCGTGAAAGCCCACATTGCCCAATCCCTGTACGATTATGCGCTTGCCTTCCAAATTGCCTTTCATGCCCGCGTTTTTGACGTCTTCTGAGTTGTTAAAAAATTCCTTGATGCCGTAAAATACACCCCGTCCGGTTGCTTCGACACGTCCCTGAATACCCCCTTGGGAAAAGGGTTTGCCCGTTGTGCAAGCGATGGCGTTGATGTCTTCCGGGTGCAGGCTGCGATACGTATCTGCGATCCAGGCCATTTCTCGTTCTCCGGTTCCCATGTCGGGTGCCGGGACGTTGAGGGCTGGATTGATATATCCCTTTTTGATCAATTCCTGTGCAAAACGTCGGGTAATGAGCTCGAGTTCGTGGGCGTTGTATTCTCGGGGATCAATGCACAGACCACCTTTGGCACCACCAAAGGGCACATCGACGATTGCGCATTTATACGTCATGAGTGCGGCGAGTGCTTCTACGTCATCCTGGCTGACTGTGGGTGCGTAACGGATGCCTCCTTTGACGGGCAGTCGATGCTCGCTGTGAACAGAGCGCCATCCCGTGAAGATGCGATAGCTGTCGCGGAGTTTTACAAAGAAGCGCACCAGGTAAATGTTGTTGTTGATTTTGATCTGGTCGGCCAGTCCCGGGGGCAAATCGAGCGTTGCTACTGCACGGTCAAACATGAGGTCAACGCTTTCTTTGAAGCTGGGTTCAGGTGAGGACATAAATATTTCTCCGGACATGGTGAAATGAAGTGTTCTTATAACAGATGACGCAGGGCAGGCTCGAGGTGGGGATGGGCAAAGGTGAAGCTGGTGTTTTCGAGGCGTGAGGAGATAACGCGGGTGCTTGCGAGCAAGAGAGCATCGGCCATTTCGCCGAGTGCGAGTTTGGCGGCAAATGCGGGTAGGGGAAAAATTGTCGGGCGAGATAGGACGCGACCGAGGGTTTTGGTAAATTCGCGATTGGTGACAGGTGTTGGAGATACGGCGTTGATGGCACCGCTGATGGATTCGTGATCTATTGCAAAGAGGAATAGGGAGATCAGGTCGTCGAGGGTGATCCAACTCATGTACTGATTGCCCGATCCAATGATGCCGCCCAATCCCAATTTGAAGGGCAAGAGCATTTTGCCGAGTGCCCCGCCTGTGGGGGATAGAACAAGGCCGATGCGCGGGTGGACGGTTCGTATGCCAGCTTCTGTGGCGGGTTTGGCGGCGTTTTCCCAGGCGATGGATACGTCCGGGAGAAAGCCTTCTCCTGGCGGGCTGTCTTCGGTGAGGATTTCGTCGTCGCGATTGCCGTAATAACCGATGGCAGAAGCGGAGATGAAGACTTTTGGCGGCGGAGATACAGATGCGAGTGTTTGGGCGAGCAAGGTGGTGCCCTGTACGCGGCTGTCGCGGATACGCGCCTTTTGCGCTGCACTCCAGCGTCGGGAGGCGATGTTTTCTCCGGCGAGGTGTATGACGCCATCTATGTTGGTGAGGCGCGAGGGATCGAGGGTATTAGAAGATGGGTCCCAGGTGATTTCATCGTTGTTGCGGGCAGTGCGTCGGGTGAGAGACAATACGCGGTCACCGCGCGCGCTCAGTGCGGTTTTGAGTGCTGAGCCAATGAGGCCAGAAGCACCGGATATCAGGATTTTCATAATTTTCAACTTTCGGGACGGCACAGGGGCCGTCCCCTACGATGATATTGTGGTTTGTTGTAGGGACAACCCCCTGTGGTTGTCCTGCGACCCCCTGTGGTCGCCCGCTGACTACTGTTGATAGAGCATCAGGTAGATGATGACGCCGGTAATTGAGACAAATATCCAACTGGGCCAAACCCATCGGGCCAGGCGGCGGTGGCGATCAAATTCGCCTTTGTAGGCTCGCCAGACCAGCGCGATGATGAAGGGCACGTTGACAGCGGCGAGGATGATGTGCGGAATGAGTATGGCAAAGTAGATCGGGCGCGTCCAATCGCGGTGTGGATAGGGCACAGAGCCGACCTGGCTGTGATAGATGAGGTATGAGGTCAGAAACAGAGCCGATAAGATCAACGCTGTGACCATGCATTTTTGGTGCGTTTTGATGTCGCCGCGTTTGATATAGATGAATCCCAACAGCAGAAAGATGGTGCAAAGTCCGTTGAGAAAAGCGTTTGTCGCGGGCAGGTCTGTGATGGACATAGTCTAACGTTTATCCAGTGCCTGTTCAATCATGTGGAGGATATAGCCGGTGTGGGCTTCGGTGCTCGCATCGGTTGTTTTTTTATTTTTGAGCATGCTTTGAATGGCTTTGAGATTGTGCAGAGCGATGGCGCGAGATGCATAGATCCGCTTGGTTTCGGGGTCGATGATGTCGATGAGCCGATCGACGTATTCAGCCTGCAAGTTCTGGCGGAAAGAATTGACCGTGCCTTCGGCGTCTGCTGCAAAGACGGCATTGGTTAAGTCGGTCATCATATCGGACAGTGCGTATTCGTTGCCGTAGAGCGCGGTGTCGAGCAGGCGGGCCTGAACTGCCGGGTGTAAGAGGTGGCTGAAGACGCGTTGTTGAATGCCGATTACGCGGTCGTGAATTTTGGGGTCTTCTGGGGCGCGGGAGAAGCCGAATCCGCGTCGTTGTTCCTGCAAATGGTTATAGAGCCCGGACGGCATATCAAACGCATTGGGCGATAGGACGTATTTGGCGAGTGCTTCCATCGCGCGTTTCTGGTCGGCGAGAGCTACTGGCGTGAATGGCCGGGTTGCGCCGGTTTGACCGATGACTGCGCGGTCAACGTAAATGCCGCCGATATAACGGGAGAGTACGATTGCGGCATTGCGGTGCTGCGCAGTGAGAATGAGGTAGGCCGTTTTCAGTTCGTGATAGGTGTTGCCTGGCGTGTTGTACTTTGCGAGGATTTTGTTTTTGACGTCGTTTACCAGTTCAATCCGACCCGTGGCGTGGACGATGGCATCGCTGCTGAGGTCGTAGATCATCACGCGCGGGTCAATGCCGCGATTCGACGAGCGCATGTCGTCGGCGTCATTGCCAAACATGAGTTTGGGTTCTGTGGAGCGCGCGAGAATTTTTTCGAGGCGTTTTTGTTCGTCTTTGATATTGTCCCGCCCGGGAGAATATCCAAATTCAATAGCCCAAATATCGTAGGGACCAGGGCGTGTGGTGTAGTAATGGCCCTGTTTTTGCCCGGGCAATGAGAGGTTGACGCCTGGATAGTCCATGACCGAACCGGTGAGGCCCATTTTGTCGGTTCGGCTTTTGTCGTGGAGTTGTGCTGGGGTGTGCAGTTGACTGGATTTCATGTTGTGGCTGAGACCGAGCGTGTGGCCGATTTCGTGCAGGATGAGATAGTAGATGCTTTCTTTGAGCAGTGCGTCAACTTCAAGTTTGGATGCGCCAGAAACGCGCAGGGCCTGTGTGCCAAAGAGGTTGGATGCGTGTAGCTCGTGGCCCAGGGAACAGTATTGGGGCAGGTCTGAATCGGCGTTGGGTGTCGCGTTGTCAAAGAGCTTGTCATAGCGCAGGCTATTCGTGAGAAATACAAATTCGAGCATGATATCAGCACCCAATATTTGTCCGGTTCGCGGGTTGACAAAGCTTGGACCATATCCCCCAAATGGTGGATTGGGGGACGAGGTCCAGCGCAAGACATTGTACCGGATATCGCCAGCTTCCCAATCGGCATCATCGGGCTGTTCTTTAATCACCACGGCATTTTTGAATCCAGCGGCTTCAAAGGCGATATTCCAGGCGAGAGCCGCTTTTTTGATGGTTGGGCGCAGTTCTTTTGGGGTGGTGTTTTCGATCCAATAGGTGATTGGTACGACTGGGTCGGAGCGTTTGGCTTTGAGGTCCCTTTTTTTTATGTGCCAGCGGTGGATCAAATCGCGATAAGGCGTCGCGCTTTTGGAGGTCAGATCGGTCACCTGTGTGCTGAAGTAACCGACGCGCGGGTCGTCAAATCGCGGTTGATAATCATTTTTTGGCATTTCGATCAGGGTGTGTTGCAGGGTAATCGTCACATTGCGGGCATCGGTTATGCCGTCGCCGCCGCCTTTGGGATTGGGATTTTCATAGGTGTAGGCGATGATGAAATCCGTGTTTTTGGGATAATTTTTGATGGATAGACATTTGGTTTTGGTTTTGCTGAGTTTGCCTAGGGAGAAATTGTTGCGGTTCTGCGTTCGGTTGACGCGATGGAGTGCTTCTGTGAGGAAGATACCATCGGCTTTGATGAGGATGTTGCCCGTGGAGTCATTGCGTGCTGCAATTTTTTCCGATACGAGAATAGAAGGGCTGATGTTGGCTTCGGCTGCGCGGCTCAGGGCGTTTTTGGGATCGAAATAGTACGCGGTGTTTTCAGAGATGATTTCGATTTTGTCAAAGTGCTTTTGAATGGAAAGCACGCGGCTACCGCGATAATTGCCCCTGTATGTTCCCGCCGATACGGGGGCGTTAACGGTGTGGGTGAAGTAGATGTATTCTTTGCCGATTTGCGATTCGCGGATTTGCAATTGCAATGCGCCTGTGGTCGTGTCTTCATAAACGGTGAAGAGTCCGGGGTACTTGCGGCTGGATTTGGTGAGGTCGGCAATGGTTTTCTTTGGTGTGTCCTTTTTGGGCGTTTCCTTTTTTTGGGTTTTTGCGGAGTCCCGTTTGGCGACCTTTGTCGAATCCGCAGGTTGTTTTTCCTGCGCCTGAATGGAGAATGCAATTCCAAAGATAAGGGCGACTGCGATTAATAGACGTTGAAAATTCACGGCTATATCTCCTTTTGGTTGTGGTCATTATGGATATCTTCGCTACGCAAAATTACCCAATTGTTTCAAAATTTTCAAGTGTGTATCTCGGCGATATGAGCTATCAATTGACTTTATGTTTTTTTTTCTTATCTTTTTCGTTCCATTTTTTGAAGGATTATGTCACTAACGCGAGGTATGAAAATGGCAGAGGCGGGAGATCGCGGATCGGCTGAGTAGCCGAAAGGCGAGAGAAGTGCAGGAAGATTTGCTCTATGGGCGCCGAACACGGCGTGAGATATTGGATCTGGTGATGGAAGCTGTGGGCTGCAATGAATATTCAGCGGAAGATTTTTTGCGTGAAATTGTGAAGTAAGTAAAAGCGATCACAGTCTGATTTTAGTATGTTTGCCGCGTATTGACGATTCAATACGCGGCTCAATATTTTTTGACCTGTAGGGTACGACATGTCTGAGGTTTCTAAATCTGATTATCTGGTTATTGGCAGTGGTATTGCGGGCCTCTCATTTGCGCTTAAAGCGGCAGAGACCGGGTCTGTCACCCTGATTACAAAAAAAGAATTTCAGGAATCCAATACCAATTACGCACAGGGCGGTATTGCTTCTGTTTTGCATCCAGACGATTCGTTTGAGCTTCACAGGGAAGATACCATTCAGGCTGGCGCGGGTTTGTGCCGCGAAGATGTGGTGGATCTGGTGGTGCAGGCAGGTCCCGATATGGTTAAGGCACTCATTGCCTGGGGGGCCGAGTTTACGCGAGCGAGTGAGGGGTGTACGACTGGTGATTTGCAACCACCGTTATATTCCGATTCAGAAGTTCATAATCTCGCGCTCGGGCGCGAGGGCGGGCATTCGAAGAATCGCATTGTGTATGCCGCCGATCTGACCGGGCGAGAGATTGAGCGGGCATTGACCGAAGCAGCGGCAAGACATCCTAATATTGCGTTGTACGAGCATCACATGGCGATTGATTTGATCACGGAACACCATGTGTATGGTTCGAAAATTTCAACGCCGGGGAAGATTCAGTGTTGGGGTGTTTACGCACTGGATGCCGTGCATGGACAGGTGAAGACTTTTTTGGCAAAGTTTACGCTGTTATGTAGCGGCGGGTGTGGTCAGATTTATTTGCATTCGACCAATCCGGCTATTGCTACGGGCGATGGTATTGCCATGGCGTATCGCGCGGGCGCAAGTGTGGGCAATTTGGAGTTTATGCAGTTTCATCCCACGACGCTTTATCATCGGGATGCAGATTCATTTTTGATTTCTGAAGCGGTGCGCGGGCATGGCGGTGTTCTGGTAGATCGGGCGGTGCGGGCGTTTATGGCCGATTATCACGAGATGGGGCCGCTTGCACCTCGAGATGTGGTGGCGCGGGCAATTGATAGCGAGTTGAAAAAGAGCGGTGATCCCTGTGTGTTTCTCGATATTACGCATTGTCCGGGCGCAGAGCTTCAGGAGCGTTTTCCCACGATTTATGAGCGGTGTTTGCAATTTGGCATTGATATAACACAGCAGCCCATTCCGGTTGTGCCCGCCGCGCACTATATGTGTGGTGGGGTGTTCACAGATACGCATGGGCGCACGGATATCGAAAGGCTTTACGCTTCGGGTGAGGTCGCCTGTACGGGGCTACACGGGGCGAATCGCCTGGCGAGCAATTCGCTGTTAGAAGCTCTGGTTTTTTCCGATCGCGCGTTTTCCGATATCCGACAGCACATAGATGCGCGGTTCGATTTTCCCGATGTGCCAGCCTGGCAAGACGATGATGTGTTTAATACCGAAGAATGGGTGTTGCTATCACACGACCGGCAAGAAGTACAGCGTTTGATGTGGGATTATGTGGGGATTGTGCGGTCGGATTTTCGTTTGAAGCGCGCAGCCCGTCGCATTGGCGTGATTGTGCAGGAGGTCGAAGAATTTTATAAGCGCACACAAGTTACCGAGGCATTGCTGGAGTTGCGCAATATGACGACTGTTGCCGCGCTGACTGTGCGCTGCGCATTGTCTCGCCGCGAAAGCCGGGGTTTGCATTATACGCTCGATTGTCCTGCACCATTCAAATCTGCAGATGATACGGTGGTGTCTGCCTGGGAAACGTGGGGTGCGGGGCTGCCGGTTATTGAAGTATGAAGTGTGAAGTATAAAGGGAGTTTTTATGCGCGACGGCATTGCCGTGATTGATTTTGGCGGGCAATATGCCCATTTGATTGCCAATCGGATTCGCAGGTTGCGGGTTTATTCCGAGATTTTTCCTCCGGATGTTGATCCTGCGGCATTGCAGGGTGCGTCGGGCATGATTTTTTCGGGTGGCCCATCCAGTGTATATGATCCCGATCCGCCTGCGTTTAATCCCGGATTGCTCGGTACCAATTTGCCCATACTCGGGCTGTGTTATGGGCATCAGTTGTTGTGCATGCATTTGGGGGGTGAGGTTGTTGCTGGTGAGGTACGAGAATACGGTTCTGCCAGGTTGAATATTGCAGGTGGATCGGATTTGTTTGCTGGGCTTGGCGATTCCCAGGTGGTTTGGATGAGCCACGGCGATGTGGTCGCATCGCTGCCAGAGGGTTTTGAAATTTTGGGGGCGACCGAGGATTGTCCTTCGGCAGCGGTTGGCGATGCCAAACGCAGGATTTATGGCTTGCAATTTCATCCCGAGGTGGCACATACGCCGCGCGGATTGGATATTCTCGATAATTTTTTGACGATATGCGATGCGCCTCGAACCTGGACTATGGGCAATTATGCCGAGGTGGTTATGGAGGAGATGCGGGAGAAGGTGGGGGAGCGCAATGTGTTTTTGCTGGTGTCGGGAGGGGTCGATTCTTCGGTGGCTTTTGTGCTGTTTAACAGGGCGCTGGGCGCAAACCGGGTGTTGGGGTTGCATATTGACAATGGTTTTATGCGAAAGGGCGAGACGGCTGCGGTGGAGGTTTTTCTGAAAGAAGAGGGGTTTGACAATCTGATTGTCGAGGATGCCAGTGACGATTTTTTGTTGGGCGTGGAGGGTCTGGTCGATCCAGAAGCAAAGCGCGAGGCGATTGGACACACATTTTTAGAGGTGAAGGACGAGGTGATGGCGCACCTGGATTTGGATGCGGATCAATGGGTTTTGGGGCAAGGTACGCTTTATCCCGATACCATAGAATCGGGAGGGACAGAGCACGCAGCGTTGATTAAGACGCATCACAATCGCATTGATTTGATTGATGAGTTGATTGCACAGGGCAAGGTTGTCGAGCCTTTGGCACAGTTGTACAAGGATGAGGTGCGCGAGTTGGGGAGCGAGTTGGGGTTGCCCGATCATCTGGTGTGGCGACATCCGTTTCCCGGGCCCGGTCTGGCTGTGCGCTGTTTGTGCTCAGATGGCGCGGTGGATGGGGTTGATATTGCAGCATCAGAGCGAGCTGCTGCTGAGATTGCTTCTGAGGCGGGTTTGCAATTGCGGGTTTTGCCCGTTAGAAGTGTGGGGGTTCAGGGTGATTTTCGCACGTATTCGCATCCCGCGATTGTTTCGGGTTTCACAGCCGAAAGTAATGGCGATTGGCGCGTGCTCGAAGATTTGTCAACGCGGATTACCAATAGCGTGCCGGGTATTAATCGCGTGGTTTGTCTTGTCGCGCCAGATGTGTTGCCCAGGGTGCGTCTCAAACGCGCATTTTTGACCTATCAGAGGCTCGATGTTTTGCGGGAGGCCGATGCTATTGCCATGCGCGTGCTCGACCGTGCGGGTCTTATGCCTGCTGTGTCTCAGATGCCGACTGTTCTGGTGCCGTTGACGACAGATGGGCAAGATGAGATTGTGATTTTGCGCCCGATTACGACTCCGGATTTTATGACTGCGCGTTTTGCCGAGTTGCCCCACAATCTGGTGCGCGATATGGCGGATGAAATACTGGGTCTGTCCGGTGTCGCTGCCGTGGGGTACGATATAACCCACAAACCGCCAGGGACTGTGGAATGGGAATGAAAGACAAAAGCGGAGGTTCTGACTTGGGACCTCAAAAGGAATCCAATTAGAACCTGGTTTCTATACCCTGTCAGACGCTATCTCCACATCCCCTGAAGAATATCAAAAATAGCTCAGATTTTATAGAATCCAGAGGATTCTGGCAGTTTTTTTGCGGTGTGATTCTGCTTGTTATCATCCACGAAGGCTCTCATATGATGGCTTTACTAATACGCGGAGAGCAATTCGAAAGTATAAAGTTCGGTTTTAGTAAGAAATGGTTGGCACCATATTGTCATGCTTCGAGTATGATCAGATTGAGAACTTACCGACTCTTTTTAATTTTTCCATTGGTCATAACAGGGCCTATAGCGGTACTGATTTTATTTTTTTATCCAACAGAATGGTTGGTTTTTTTAACTGCTATGACTTTTTCTGGGTGTACCGCTGATGTCTGGTTGTTTCTTAAGTTGTGGTCAATGGACGGTAATCTTTTTGCACAAGATTCTGCATCAGAACCAGGTGTTGAACTATTTGAGTGAGAGATATTGTCAGATGTTGTATGTGCGGAGTTGCCACGTTTTAGATTCACCTTGAGAGATTGAGATGGCATATCCAAATCTGAAGCAGTCTATTTGGCTGCTGGTATTATTGAGCCTCATTACAATTGGCTTAGCCATATTGCTTGACATTATAGGTGCCATTATTGACGAGCCTCTGTCTGAGAATACTTACCTGACGAGACTTGTGTCACTGGTAAGTTTTATTCTGATTCTGTGCTATGTTTCACACCGGACGGGTCGAACCTGGAAAGATATGTTGCCTCTTGCTATTAAAAATATAGACTATGATTGGCGCATGTGGCTTTCCGTTGGATTGTCTATTTTTGGACTGTGGATTGTTCTTTCTGAATTGGACAATGCTGTGATATCTGTGCTGCCAATGCCCGAAATGGTTCAGGACATCTTTCATCAATATTTCGGCAAAAAAAAATCTTATCTATCAGTCTTATTTGGCACAGTTGTGGTAGCCCCTCTTACTGAAGAGATCGTTGATAGAGGCATTATCTTGAAAGGTTTATTGGCACATTATACTCAAACTCGAGCGATTGTTTGGTCGGCACTTCTGTTTGGTCTGTTTCATCTGAATCCGTGGCAATTTCCAATAGCTTTTATATTGGGACTTGTCTTTGCGTATTGGGTTATCCAAACGGGGTCTTTGTGGCCTGCAATTTTGGGACACGCACTGAACAATTTGATATCTGCGACATTTTGGCATTTCGATGTACCGGGTTTTCCTGTTTCAGAAGATTTGAACGTTGTGGTTCACAATCCGTGGTGGTTGAATGTGTGCGGACCAATATTGGCGGCGATTGGTTTGTGGTGGTTTTTTCAGGTGGCGAAGCGCTACAAAACAGATCAGCTTGAGACGGATGTTGAACTTGAGGAAACTTCGGGATGCGATAAATGAGGTGGATGTCTGCCCCCGGCACCTCGGCAACCGTTACTTTATCAAAAAATATAAATTTGACAGATTTTTTCACTTTTTTGAATTGCAATTGAATAAAATGTACACCTTTCCTTAAATAGCGACTCACCTGATTCGCAAGCGTGGGTCTGCTAACGCAAATTATATATCCTTGTTTTTTAGTGCCTTAGAATATTCTGAGGCACTTTTTTTTGTTTTTTTCGAAAATGGGCACGGCATTTGCAAGGGATGCTGTGTGCAAATCGCACGAACGAGATTGAGGCGGACGAGATGTCCGCGATGATAGAGGGGTGAAGTTTTGAAAAATACTACGGTTGTATTTTACAGCCAGCATCTCATTGGCGTTGGGCACCATTTTCGCAATCGACAGATTGTCAATGCGCTGGTGAAGACATGCGATGTGTTTTTCATCGACGGCGGGCGCCCCGTTCCCGAGGCAGACCTTGATGAAGATGTGGTGCGTATTTCTCTGCCGTCCCTTCGCACGGGCGCACAGGGCATTGAGCCTGTTGATAAGGAGCGCGATTTACAGGCTGTGATGCACGAGCGTCAGGTCAGGCTTTCCGAAGCGATGGAACAGATTCGCCCCGATGTGTTTTGTGTTGAGTTTTTCCCTTTTTCCCGGTGGTCGCTCAAGAGCGAGATCCTCAATACCATTGTCAGGCTCAATGAGGTCAATCCCGGCGCGAAGGTGTTGTGTTCGCTGCGCGATATTCCAACGCGGGCAAAAAGCAATGTGTTGCAACCGGCTGTCACACCTGTCCAGAGACACGATGGGGACGCAATGCGGTTTTATTCGGTGCCTTTTGGCGGGATACATCACGAGTATTTGGCTTTTAATCGGCGGTATTACGAGGAGGTTGTGCCCGTGTTGAATCAGTATTTCGATGCGGTATTGGTGCATGGCGATTTCCAACTATCCCGGTTGGAAGATCACTTTCCCTGGACTACTGATATCGATATTCCCGTGGTTTATACGGGGTTTGTCTCTGAAAAACTCGAGGACGCATCTCGGCCTGATGGTGTACCGAATCGGTATGTGCTGGTCAGTGCTGGCGGCGGGGCTGAGGGGCTTGCGCTTGTTGCGCCGTGTATTGAAGCGTGGAAACAATTGGAGCGGGACAATGCACGCGATGGACGCCAGATGGTGATTTTTGCCGGTGCGTTTATCGAGGAGAAGCATTTTGAGGCTTTGCGCGCGTTGTGTGGTGATGGTCCATTTCGTATCGAACGCTTTACGTCCAATTTTTTGGCGTGGATGAAACACGCGGATTTGTCGATTAGTCGTGCGGGCTACAATACGTGTATGAATGTGCTTGAGACACAGGTTCCGTCGATTCTGGTGCCGAGTATTGCAATGGATGATCAGGAATTTCGCGCACAGAAGTTGATGGGGTTGGGCATTTCAAGGGTGATACATCCGGATCAACTCGGTGCGGGAAAGCTGGCAAAAGCCATTGCCGGAATGCTCGAGAGTTCTGTGCCCGAACACCATCTATCACTGGATGGTGCCGAGCAAACGCGAAAGTTTATAGAATCAGTCTAAATGAGGTGAAAGATGAAAATTTATGTGTCACATCCGTATCACGACCACGAGAAAGTGATGGCGTCGAATGGCGGGGCGGTTCTTTCGGGTTTTAACCATGTGCAGGCGTTATCGAAGTATTGCGAGGTGTATATGCCAGCGTCTGAAGCTGTGGATTATGGTCCGAATTTGCACGGTATTCAACCCGCATTTGAGACGATTGATGCGTCTCGTCAGTGGTTTGAGCGGCAGGATTTTGATGGTGTGTTGATGTTTGAACCCAGGGCAGATGACCTGGCGTTTTTCCGCCATGTGTGTCCCGCACCCATTGTGATTCGGCTGTCGTGTTCTTTTGGTCACAATCGGGATTTTGTCGATAAAGTGCTTCAATGTTATTCGCTGTTGCGGCCTTATGATGCCCTGTCGCCCAAGTCGGCGTATGTCGCTGACGAGGTGGGCA
Source organism: Gemmatimonadota bacterium (assembly GCA_026706845.1). Lineage (NCBI taxonomy): Bacteria > Pseudomonadati > Gemmatimonadota > Gemmatimonadota bacterium. Next base: position 9,749 of record JAPOXY010000200.1, on the reverse strand, counting down.
AGCTGGTGTTTGACAGATCGTATTTGCGTCCGATTACCAATGGGGTAGATGCCGAGGTGTTCAAACCGATGGATAAGTTGCAAGTGCGCAAAGAGGTTGCGGATAAGACGGGTGATCAACGTTTTTTGGAGATGCCAGTGGTGGGGTTTTCTGGGCGATTTGAGCCGGGCAAGGGTGCGTATCCGTTTTTGCGCATGGCCGATCTGAATCCCAATGTGTTGTTTGCTGTGATTGGCAAGCAGTTTGCACCTGTGACACATCCTCCCAATGTGATCTTTTTGGGCGCGCAACCCTATACGGATATGCCGCTGTACTACAATATGCTCGATGTGCTGTGTTCGCTGTCGGTGTATTCGTATGAGTCGTGTCCTTCAACAGTACTAGAAGGCATGGCGTGTGGTCTTCCGGTTGTGGCGACCCATTTTGCGGGCGCGCCAGAGTTGTTGGGCAGTTGTGGGCGGTTGATTGAGATTGAGCGATTTGAAGATGAGCCATTGAATGTGACGGGTTATATCGCCCCAGAGATGATTTCAGATGTTGTGCGCGATTTGTTGAATAGCAAAAGGGAGCGTATAGAAATGGGTGAGGGAGCTCGCAAACGCGCACTCGAATTTTCCTGGGATCATACGGCGCAGCAGCACATGGCATTGTTTGAAGATCTGCGGACCAGGCGCGATGCACCCGCTTGCCCGATACCAATAACCGTGAGTTTTACACAGGGTTGTGATGTATCTGGTGTGCCGAAAAGTGTGTCTAAGGGATTTAACTATTTGGGAAGCGTGCAAGGCCCATTGCCGCGCATTTCGTTTTTGGGGCAAGATATGTCTCTTATTGAAGGTCTGGGACTTTACTTGATGCAACATTTACACCCAAACGAAGTCGAAGCTGCTCTGATGGGCTTATGCGAGACGCGCGATAGAGCTTATAAGACGCTTCGCAAAATCCGACACTTCAGCGATATGCTCACGGCTCCCTGATTGGCGAAGGGATACGGCTTATGTTGAGGTGGTAAAGAAAGGAGGTGAGAGGAATGACGCGACGAATTGTATCAAATCCCGAGCAATCGGGCGCAGGTGTGACTAATCTGCCGATTAAAACGAGTGATTTGAATAGAATTGAAATTGCTCAGATATCTGGTGCTGATGGATGTTTCCCGGTCCCAGAAGATGATACCAGTGAGGATTTTGACCCGACACTGGAAGATATTTTGGGGGATGGCTTTGACCCCTGGCCCTGGCCAATGTAGTTCAGAACCCGGTAAGTATTTGGTCCTGTGAACATATTGGTCATTTGTTGTAAATCTCAAATTTTTACTCAAGTACTGGGTTGATGAGTCTCACTATTCATTGCTTCGGAGGATATCATGTCCGCTATCGCATTAAATAATCGCGTGACTTCAGATTCAGATGCTGCTTTTGCCTCTTGCACGGCACTGCCTGTCCATCAAACAACGCTTAATGTTGAAGAAATGGCGGGTATTGATGGCTTATGGGATTGGGGCGATTTTGCTTCTGAGATTGTTGAAGGTGCTATAGTTGGTGCTGTAGCTGGTGGTGTTACAGGTGTTGGTATTGGAGTAGGTGCTGTGGGCGGTGCTATAGCTGGTGCTTGCACTTATGCTTTCGAAGATATGGTAACGGACGATTGATTATTCCAAATGGCTTTCGGATCGGTGTCAAAGAAGAGCTGTTTGCGCTAAATCTACGAGAAAGGAGGTGAGAGAAATGACTGAGCGCGTTACATCAATGCCAGCACGAGCTTCTGTTACCTGTGTTCAACTCCCCGGTCGAGAAATCGAACTGGCATGTGGTGAGATGGCGAATACACCAGGGGGATGCATTTTGCCAGGAGAAGATTTGTTTGAGTACGACCCATTTGAGCCTCTTGAAGATATTATTGATGATATCGGCGATACGGTGAGTGAATGGTGGGCTTCCTGGTAGCAATCGCTCTACATTCCATAAGACGCTATTTCTGTTGTTCAGGTACTGGACGAAAACCATCTTTTTTTTCTGAATCTTGCAATTCATTTACCAGGAGGATGTTATGTCCGCTGTCGCATTAAATAATCGCGTAACTTCAGATTCAAATTCAGACGCTGTTTTTGCCTCTTGCACGATACTACCCATCCATCAAACAACGCTCAATGTTAAAGAAATGGCGGACATTGATGGCCAGGGCGGTGTGGCAGATACTATTGATGCAGCGATAGATTATATTTCGGATGTTGTTGATTCAGTAGGAGATTATGTTTCTGAGGCTGCTACTACTGCCAGGATAGCTCTTACCGGTAGTGGGACTACTTATCATGACTTAGATCCTGATCCATTTGGTTTCCCAACAGCACCGAAGAGAGAACTGAAGATTATCACTCAGGAAATACATTCCTGCAATCAGCCGGTCGTGTACTCAACTTATGGGACTTGTTTGTGTAAGGGGCCGCCCAGAAAGTGGTAGGTCCGATGTGCATCAACCCGTCATTCCCGCACACGCACAGCAATCCCGCTACTTCTATGTGTCTGACGGCGTGTGCAGGAGTGACGGCGTTATATGAGGCAGGACTTACGTCGCGCAGCATTGGAGAGTAGATAGCTTGCCTGACAGAGTCTCAGAGCGTTTTGAAAATCAGCAGTGTAGTTGAGTTGTAGATATGTTGCAGGACGGTTGGAGAAAATGAATCTTTCGCACTTTTTCGCCAAAAACTCAGTTCGGTCACAATCTGTTCGTTTTCCCTTTGGAGGGGTCGTTTTTCAACAGGGGCAAGCGGGGGAGGCGTTTTACATTGTGCAGTCTGGACGGTTGCGGGTGATCAAGCAGGATGCGAATGGCACTTCGACGACCGTGGGCTATTTGTATGCGGGCGATCATTTTGGCGAAGGAGCATTGTTGAATAGGCAAAGGCATCGGGCAACGGTGCGAGCGGTTGAGGATGCGGATGTGTTGCAGGTGCCGAAGGATGCGTTTTTTAAGGCTGTGAGAAAACATTCTGACCTAAGGGCATATTTTGAGGGGCAGATTGCCTGTATTGCGTATCGGGATTTTACGCGTTTTTTGAAAGGGGATGTTCCAAACGAGGCGATGCGGGTGTTGTTTGCACGGTTGAAGCGCGATGCGGTTGAGGCGGGAACGACGGTTGTTGATCGAGGGCAATTCGGACAGCGGTTTTATTTGATTGGTAGCGGTCAGTTGGAGGCTGTGTTGGAAAATGGGGATACGGTGATTTTGCGTCCGGGTGATTATTTTGGCGATGAGAATTTGTCAGGTGATAAAAGGGTGATTCGCAGTCGGCGTGATAGTGTGCTCTTTTATATAGATAAAAGCGATTTTAATAAGTTAAAAGCTATGATACCAGGATTTGAGACGATGTTGGAGAAAGGTCGCATATCGCGTGGAGAAGAGGGACCGGGGAGGGAATTGCGCTCTGTGTCTGATTCGCCTGTTGTGCATTCTGTGACGAAAAAAGATACGAAGTCTAATACAGCATCCAATGTGGTTAATATCAGCATAGACGGTGCAAAACCACAAGTGCCCACCTGGTTTCGCTTTCCGTTTTTGAAGCAACACGATCAATCGGATTGCGGCGCAGCGTGTTTGGGCATGATTTGTAAGTATTACAAGATGCCGATTGGGTTGAACAGACTGCGCGATATGTCCAATGTGTCGCGGTATGGCACGTCGATGGCGGCATTGGCCGAGGCTGCGGAAACCATAGGTTTTGTCACGCGCGGCGTGCGTACGGGTTATGAAGCCCTGATGCGAACAGAATTGCCGGCCATTCTGCACTGGGAAGGCAATCACTTTGTGGTCTTGTATCAGATTAATAATAAGGAGGTGAAGATAGCAGATCCCGGCGTGGGCATTCGCAAGCTGTCTCGGGCAGAGTTTGAGAAGGGTTGGACAAACAGGGCACTGTTGTTGGAATATACGGATCAGGTGGCGGAGAATGAACCGTCTCAGTCTTCTTTTAAGCGGTTTTTCCCTCTGATAAAGCCCTATACAGGCATTTTGATTGAGGTCCTGTTAGCGTCTTTAGTACTCAGTCTATTTGGTCTGGCATCGCCCATTTTTATGCAGACGATTGTCGATCAGGTCTTGGTGCATCACGATGAGGATTTGTTGAATTTGATGCTGGTGGGTATGGTCGTTGTCGCGTTATTTCAAATGGGTACATCGACGTTGCGCGTCTATTTGATCGGATATGTGAGTGCGCGGTTGAGTATTGCGATGTTGTCGCGCTTTTATCGGCATTTACTATCGCTGCCCATGCAGTTTTTTGCCCTCAGGCGCACGGGCGATTTGACCACGCGGTTTCGGGAGAATGCAACGATTCGGCGTTTGTTGACGGGTACGACGATTTCTGCGGTTCTGGATTTTATCATGCTCTTTGTCTATCTGGGCTTAATGTTTTATTACAACGCCGAACTGACGCTGGTCATGCTGATTTTTGTGCCGCTCTCTGTGGGTCTTACGCTGATTTATACGCCCATTTTAAAGTCTTTTAGCCAGCGCGCTTTTCTGGCACGCGCAGAACAATCATCGGTTTTAATTGATTCGCTGCACGGCATTGATGTGGTCAAAGCCACGGCAGTAGAACGCGCGACGCGGTGGCATTGGGAAGGCAAGTTTACCAAGGAGATTCAGATCGGCTTTCAACGGTTAAAAATGCAGATGTTGTTTGGGGGAATAGGGAGTGTGATCAATTTGCTCAGCAGTACGGTGATTTTGTGGTATGGTGCCTCATTGGTGATTGCGGGGAACCTGTCGGTGGGACAGTTGATGGCGTTTAATGCACTGATTGGCAATGTGATGGGACCGATTATGGGTTTGATTGGAATATGGCCGCAGGTGCAAGAAGCGCGTATAGCGCTGGATCGGTTAAATGATGTGTATGATACTCAGATGGAGGATGCGCGGCAACAGGGTCAGGGGTTGATCTTAAAGCATTTGGAAGGACGGGTGGTTTTTGATGAGGTGTTTTTCAGATATGGTGTGGGTTCTGATGAGCCTTATGTGTTGAATAACATTGATCTGATTCTTGAACCGGGTCAAAAGGTTGCAATTGTTGGACGCAGCGGTGCGGGTAAGACGACGTTGGTAAAGTTGGTGCCCCGTTTGTTTGATCCGTCAGAAGGGCGGGTGACGCTGGATGGTATGGATGTGCGAGATCTGGATCCTCAGCGGTTGCGGCGGCAGGTGGGTATGGTGATGCAGGAGCCGTTTTTGTTTTCTGGCACGATTGCAGAAAATATCGCTATTGGTCAGTCAGATGCGGACATGGATCGCATTTTGGAAGTTGCGAAGTTGGCCTGTGTACACGATTTCGTAAGCGATATGCCTTTGGGTTATGAGACAAAGGTGGGCGAGCAAGGTGTGGGGTTATCGGGTGGACAACGACAGAGAATCGCGATTGCACGGGCGCTGTATTGCGATCCGAAAATTTTGATTTTTGATGAGGCGACCAATGCGTTGGATACGGATTCAGAACAGGCGATACAGGCGAATTTAGATCTGTTTTTGGATGCTCGGACGGCGTTGATTATCGCGCATCGGTTGAGTACGGTGCGCGATGCGGATGCGATTGTGGTGCTGGATAAGGGTCATATTGTGGAGATGGGGACACACGATGAGTTGATGGTGCAACAGGGTTTGTATTATCACATGTGTAGTCAACAGTTGCAGGTGGTGTGATTTAACAGGAGTCTGCATCATGGCAGAACCACTTTTAGAGACACCAGCAGAGACAATGTCTCCCGGTATAATCCAGGGACAAGATGATGCGGCAGAAGAGGTGCATGCGTTTATGGGGTCTTTGCGGCCCTTTTGGGGTCGTGCATTGCTCTATATTGTCCTGATGTTTGTGATTGTTGCCATTACCTGGGCGTGGTGGAGTAAGGTGGATGTGGTGACATCGGCCCCTTTTCGATTGGTGCCCCTCGGACAGGTGAAGGCGGTGCAGGCGCAACGAGGTGGTGAGATCGAGTTGATAGGTGTTAAAGAAGGGGATCATGTCGAGAAAGGTGAGGTATTGTTCAAGCTGAAATCCTGGGAGACCTGGGGAGAGTTGCGGGAATGGGAACAGGCAAAGATGGCTTTTCAAAAGGCAGAGTACGATTTCAAGACGGTGTTGCCACAAAGGGCGAGGTTAAATCGAGAGACGATAGGAGCATTGGAACAACGTCTTTCTGTTTTGCAGCAGTTTATGGTGGCACATCAGGATGCGCTGGAAGATTATCAAAGCGATGTGGGCGAGGTTGAGGGATCGAAAAGCAAAGTATCTGACGCGGGATTGCAAGCGCAGATTGGGTTTCGACAGGCTGAAATTGATCTTATGAAAGGGGAGTTTTTGCAGCAGAAGACGCTGTTTGAGCGCGAATTGATCAGCCGGGCAGATATGAATCGCGCGCGTGTGCAGTATTTGAGTGCTCTATCCGCGCTTCCATCGCGCATGTCAGAGATATATAAGAATGAAATGGCTGCGGCTGATCTCAAGCATCAAATCACAGAGGCGCGGATTGCACACGAGCGGGAGGCGTCGCAGATGCGACACGCTTATGAGACTACACAGTTGCAATTGAAACAGGCACGCAAACGCATTGATCGCACTCTGGAAGCCGAGTCGGATTTGATCTTAGCACCTGAACCAGGGATTGTCACACAGGTGATGGTGAATACGATGGGACAGGTGATCAGTAAGGGGCAGCCTCTAATTGCGCTGGCACCGGCTTCTGCGCCGATGGTTGCAGAAGTGATGGTGTTGAATAAAGATGTGGGCTTGCTCAAACCCGGGCAATTGGTCAAGCTGAAATACGATGCGTATGCCTTTCAGGATTTTGGTATCAAACGCGGGTGGCTTACATCCATCTCGCCCGATGCAGTGAGTGATGAAAGTGTCGGGCCAATATTTAAGTGCGTTGTTGAACTGGAAGAAAATACGATGCGTGTGAAAGGATATGACAAGCCTTTGATGTTCGGTATGAAGGGCACGGCAGAGATGATGACAGATCGCCAATCGGTCTTGCTGATGTTGCTTTCTCCTTTGCGACAGCTTTACGAGTCGGCGAAGTACGATGTGCAGGAGGGAACGTTGTGATGTCAGAGGATGCCATATTGGTTCAGGTTAATGGTATCGCAGTGCCATTGCGCCATATCGTGCGGCAGATGGGTGTTGCTGATAATCTGCTTTTTTTCGATGGATTTGCGCGTAGAGAATTGATCCGGCAACTCGCCCGGCGCGAGGGTGTTTGTGCAGCACAGGAAGATATTCAGCGCAGGGTAGATGACTGGCGGTATCAACATCGTTTGGAACGGGTGGAAGATACAGAGGCCTATCTTGCAAAGCGGGGTATTACACTTCAGGATGTGACAGAAGATGCCGAGGTGAGGCGGCTGGAGTATTTGCTGTCTGAGAAGATTGCCGAGGGACAGGTGGAATCCTATTTCGCGCAGCACACACTGGCGTTTGATGAGGCGGAGATTTGCTGGATTTTTCACACGGATAAGGATGTGATTGACGAGGTTGATTTACAGATACGAGACGAAGGTGCAGATTTTTACGCGATGGCGCGTCGGTTTTCTCAAGATGCACATACGCGATCAGGTAGTGGCTTTTTGGGGCGTGTTCGGCGCAAGCAGTTGCCAAAGGGGATTGCTGCGCGCGTTTTTGCTGCTTCAACAGGTGAAGTTTTGAGACCGGAAAAAGTATCGAAAGGCTTTGCGTTGTATTTGTTGCAGGAACGCTACCCGGCAACACTAAATAAACGGACAAAAAAGGAGATCCGCAAGTATCTGTTTAATCAATGGTTGCAACGAGAGATGCAGCGGGCAGATATACGGTATCCGATTTGGCAGGGGAAACTCCAAAAATAGAAGGAGAAGGCAGGTAAAAATTATCCTTGTTGTGTTAGACATGTATTTTCTCTATAATTGTATGAAGAGGAAGTATATTACGAAAAGAGGCTGTAACAGGATGGCAGAAAAAACAGACGAAGAAAGGGTGTCTATTTGGAGCACAGGAGATAAAGAAAGAATATGGTTTATATCCTTAGCCTCGGCATTCTTTTATACTTCACTTATACTGGTTCTTTGGCACAAAATTATTGAAGTTGATTACAGTGCGATTGTTGAAGTAATCAATATCATAGGGTCTGCAAGTCTTGCTGCCATCGCATTAGCATTCTTCATTATAGAGGGGGTAAATCTTATGATTGTTCCAGTTGAAAAATATCGTCAAAAACTACGACAGGAGTGGCGACAGGAGGGGCGGCGAGAAGAGCGGCAAAAGATTTTTAAAGCAATAGAGTTAGCCTGTCCGGAGGTTGATATAGAGGTCATCCGTGCTGCATTGGAAGACCAAAATAGGAGTGCAGAAAACAGTAAATGATTGCGCCAGAAGACGAAAGGGTATCTGTAAAATAGATAGCCCGTGTTAAATACATCAACGCGGGCTATTTTGTTTGATATTTTACCATTAACGGGATAAGCACAGGGGGCGTGTCAAGGCATCACAGCTTCTTTGCCCTGATATTCTCGGATCCAGCTTTTCAAAGGTACGTCCTCTTCTTTTGGGGATGTGTAGCCGTGAATGCCCGAAGGGGAATATCGACACATCTGCTTTCGGATTGGACTTAGTTGATCCCAGAAATTTTCCACGTTGCAGTCGCCGCGCGCTTGAAGCCAGCGATAAGCGTAGCCGTAGAAGACCACCTTGCGGGGTTGCGTCCAATAATTTGCACTCGCCGAATGCCACAACCGGCGGTCAAAAATAACGGCTGATCCCCGGGGAGCGAGGACGGGTATGGCGCCTTTTACCATCTGATTGCGATTTCCGTTGGGCCATTTCATCGTATCTTTTAACTGGCTTCCCGGTATGACGTGAAAATTGCCTCGCCCCGGTTCGCTGGTATCCGATAGAAAGTAGGCCACTTTGACTGATAAGCGCGGCCTTGGGCTTGTCTCCATTTCCTGATTCACGCGCCCGGTATCCTGATGCCAGCCGATTCCCAAACCGCGTTTGCTATCTGGTGGTTCGGGAGGCGTGACGTCCATGTGTGCCAGATAGATTTGAATATTCCATCCCAAAATTCCCCAGACTTTTGGAAATGTGGTGTAGTGATCGATCAAGTCAATAAATACCTGATCCCGCCCTATGAAGTCGAGTTCGTGAACCCGCTTATGGGGTTCGATTTTTTGCTTTTCGCGTTCTTCGGCATTGACGCGGTCAACTGCTCTGGTCAATTGTCTTCTTTTTGTGTCGCTCAGCGCGTTTTCAATGATCAGATAACCGCGATCCTCAAATTCGAGCCGTTCGTCTTCAGTGAGGCAATGGTTTAGCCAGCGTCTGTTCATAGCGTATCTCCTTATCAAGAAAAGAGGTTGGCCTTCCTTTTTTTTCGATCCAGAATGTAAAATTTGATAAGTCCTATCCCACCGATTAGACCACAGGGGATTACAATGTAGCGGTACATTGATACTTCGTCATATCGAAGCGATGCACCGGTCGCGCCCATTGTCGCTACGACAAATGATATGTGAATGAGTTTTTGAGATAGGTTTTTGTTGGTAAAGGTAGAGAGCAGAATCAATGCGAGTGCGGTGTGGAAAATGACAAATCCCGCATATCCGTTTCGCACGGCGAGATCGAATTGCCAGTCATAGCGATATATCCATACCATAAGTACATGTACCAGAATGATCAGAGCGATAGCACGCCACAGCGCGATCGGGTGTTGTCCCCGCAGGGTGAGCACGAC
>JAPOXY010000199.1 GCA_026706845.1 Gemmatimonadota bacterium | reverse complement strand
CCTGTTGATCGATGAGAGTGGCGTATTCTTTGTACACTTCGTAATCGTTGGTGCGCGTGGCGTGCTGGAGCTTGTGAATTGTAAGGGGATTAAAGAGGTGATATTCCCCGCCCTGGCGCCACTGAAAATGCCCGCCGACATCGAGGGTGCTGCCGTTGACTGAAATTTGGGGATACGCATCGCGATGCCGCATCAGAGCTTCTCGGGCAATGACATCGAGGCCAATGCCGTCTATGCGGGAATCCGTCCAGGTAAAGTATTGGTCAATGACGTTTTTTGAAATGCCAACTGCTTCAAAAATTTGAGCACCCCGATAGGACTTGATGGTGGAGATGCCCATTTTTGCCATGACTTTGACTACGCCTTTGGTCGCGGATTTGACATATCCTTTGACCGCATCGCGGTAGGCGATATCGGTCAATTGCTTTTCGGCGATCATGTCGGCGAGGCTTTCATAAGCCATATAGGGATTGATCGCCTGAGCGCCGTAGCCGATGAGCAAGCAGAAGTGATGCACTTCTCTGGGTTCACCTGTTTCGAGGGCAATCCCGACTTTTGTGCGTGTACCTTCGCGGATGAGGTGGTGGTGGAGACCGCTCATGGCCAGGAGTGCGGGAATGGGGGCGTGGTCGTTGTCAATACCGCGGTCTGAAAGTATGAGAATGGTATAACCGTCTTCAATTGCTTTGTCGGCTTCTGAACACAATCTGTGCATGGCCTTTTCGAGTCCGGCTTCGCCATCGGCCACGTCAAAGAGCATGGATATGGTGGTGGCTTTGAGGCCCGGTCGATCGACGCGGCGCAATTGCTCGAGTTCTTCATTGGTCAAAATGGGCGTATCGAGATGGATTTGCCTGCAACTTTCGGGTTCGGGAATTAGCAGATTGCGCTCTGGACCAATGGTGGCATCGGCTGAGGTGATGACTTCTTCTTTGAGGGGATCGAGAGGCGGATTGGTCACCTGGGCAAAGAGCTGTTTGAAGTAGTTGTAGAGCAGGTGTGGTTTGTTGGACAATACTGCCAATGGTGCGTCGTTGCCCATTGATCCGACGGGATCGCGCCCGATTTTGGACATGGGACCAACAAAAATTTTGAGGTCTTCAAACGTGTATCCAAAAGCCTGCTGCCGCATGAGTATTTCAGCGTGATTTTTTGGGGGTTCCAGGGGCGCGACTGCGGGCAGGTTTTTGAGTGAAATGAGATGGTCGTCGAGCCATTGCTGGTAGGGGTGTTCGGAGACCATTGACTGTTTGACTTCGTCGTCGGAAATGATGCGGCCCTTTTGGGTATCGACGAGAAGGATGCGACCGGGTTGCAATCGACCTTTGTAAGCGATGCGCTCGGGTTCCAATTCGCAGACGCCCGCTTCAGAACTGAGGATGAGCAGGTCGTCTTTGGTGACGTAATAACGCGAAGGGCGCAAGCCATTGCGGTCGAGGCAGGCACCTACGATTTCGCCATCGGTAAAGCCAATAGATGCCGGACCATCCCAGGGTTCCATAAGACAGGAATGGTATTCGTAGAAGGCGCGTCTTTCGGGGGGCATGCTCTCGTGGTTTTCCCAGGGTTCGGGAATCATCATGACGGCTGCATGCGCCATTGAGCGGCCAGATAGAGACAGAAATTCAAAGCAGTTGTCAAAGATCGCGGAATCCGAGCCATCTTCGTAGAGGATGGGGAATATTTTTTTTATGTCGTCACCCCAAAATTCTGAAGCCAGCATGGCCTGTCGGGTTTTCATCCAGTTTTGATTTCCGCGCAGGGTGTTGATTTCGCCATTGTGTATGAGGTATCGATAGGGGTGCGACCGCTCCCAGGAGGGAAAGGTGTTGGTGGAGAACCGGGAATGCACGAGGACAATCGCGGCTTCCATGCGGTGATCTTGCAGGTCGGGATAAAATTCGGGTACCTGCATGGGCGTGAGCATGCCTTTGTACACAATGGTGCGCGACGACAAGCTGGGGATGTAAAAATTTTCGTCGTGCCCGGTATAGCGGATCGTATTGGTGGCGCGCTTGCGAATGACGTAGAGTTTGCGTTCAAATGCCATTGAGTCGTCTGGCAAGTCGGCACTGCGACCAATGAAAATTTGCCACACAACGGGTTCACAGGACCTGGAGGTAAGGCCCAGATAGAAGTTGTCGGTGGGCACTTTGCGCCAGCCGAGAACTCGTTGCCCTTCCTCCTGGACAATATCCTCAATGATTTGACGCGTTTTTTGGCGGATGGAGCGATCTTCGTCATCGGTCATAAAGACCATGCCGACACCGTAGTGACCGGGATCTGGCAGATCAATGCCGATTCCCTTGCAGGCGTGTTTGCAGAAACGATGCGGAATTTGCATCAAAACACCAGCGCCGTCGCCCGTGTTGTCTTCGGCGCCGCGCGCACCCCGATGGTCGAGACAGACGAGGGATTCGAGGGCCATTTTGACGATCTGGTTGGATTTTTCGCCTTTGATATTCACGACAAATCCAATACCACAGGCGTCGCGTTCGTATTTGGGGTTGTAGAGTCCGTGCTTGCGAGGATATGCCATAAAAAATGTTCCTTAATCACATGGCGCGAAAATGCCAGAACCGCGATCCGGCCCTGGCATTTGAAAACCGGTTGTTTCTATTTAGACGCTATTCAAAGGCAACTGCATTGATTTCGATGTACTCCAACCATTCGTCAGGCGTGTCTTCTTCGGCGAAGATCGCTTCAACCGGGCATTCGGGTTCACAGGCTCCGCAGTCGATGCATTCTTCGGGGTGAATATAGAGCATGTTGCGGCGTTCATCTTCCGGTAAATCGGTTGCATCTGGCTCGTAGATGCAGTCTACCGGACAAACTTCCACACAGGCCTTGTCCATAACATCAATGCATGGCTCGGCGATGATATAGGCCATTTTTATTTTTCCTTTCCTTTGCTATTGTTCCGACTCATCCGGCGTTGACTTTGCCAAATATACTTATTTGGTTGGCTTTGTCAAGTATTGTAAGTTAAAATTATGATTGCAGGTACTAAAAAGAAGATTTTTTACTTTTAGGACAGATTTTCGAGGAGTTTTGCAACGGACCAATCGCCCTCGGCGCGAATGTCCAGGGTGAATCGTTGCCTGGTATCTTTTCTGCGTTCGGCGGCTACCTCTGAACCGTTATAAAGTTGGTGCAAAAACACCTGAAGATCGTCATTTATGGCGTTGTGCGTGTTTTCGGTGTTGGGGGCATTGAGGCGGTCGTTGAGGATGAGTCTGAGTTCATTCCCTCGAAAAGCGACCGCTTCTTCTGCTTCAAGACGCTGGCAGATTGCACAGGTTGCACGAACTGCTGAGGACAATTGTTGCGCAAAATTACCTCCGTTGGGTTGCTTGCGGTTGTAGAGTAGGCCGCGTTTTGCGTCCGTGTCGTCAATGCTGATGTCGTATTCGTGACCGATTAGCAGGGTCACGGGACCATTGGGTACGTGACTGTAATCGGCTGCATCGAGCAGCACATCGGACCCATTGTGTGCTGAAATCCAGTTGTTGAAGGTTTTGAACCAAGTCTCAGGCGCGATATTGTGCCCCTGATCGAGATAAATTTTGACGCTGATTTTATGGGTTGGCATAATTACCTTTCAAACCACATTCATTTGACCATAACAGGCATAGGCTTCTTCGATGAAGAGTTGGGCTTCTTCGACGACCTGATGGGCAATGTCGCGGGTGTATTCGGCGACTTCCTCTTCGTGAACGCGGAAGAGATAATTGGCAAATTTTGCGCCGGCAAACTGGTTGTAGAACAACTCGGTATCGCAAAAGCGCGTGCGAAATTCTTCGACGATGACATCGGCATCTTCTGGTACGTCGAGAAACTGCGTTTTGACCAGTGCTTTGGCGGCGTGCAACATCGCGCCGAAAGCCGTTTTGTACGCAGCTTCGTAGTCGCCTTCCTCCAGGTAAATCTGCGATTCAAAGGATTCGGTCTCGCAGCCGGATAGTTCAAATTGCACCAGTGAAACCACTTCGCCAGCGCATTCGCCTTTGCCCATATCGCCGATGGTAAATTCGCGTGTATCGCCCCAGTCCGTATAGTAGGAGGGGTCTATTTCGTGCATGGGAACCTGCGTGAGGCCCTGAAGCAGGTCTTTGACGTCTTTTTTTCCGATACGCTGAATATAGGCCTGGAAGCTTTCGTCTTTTTCGCGGTTTTCAACATAATTGTCGGTGATGCGTTCGATGACGGCCGGAATATTTTTGGAGGGAATAGCGCCCATGGCCAGGCCGTAAGAGGCCGCATTTTCGGTCCATTGTCCGCCGAGTACGACCTGGAAGTGCGGTACGGTATAGCCATTGATTTTTCGGCTGTTGCCGTAAAAACCGAGATCGGCTACGTGGTGTTGTCCGCAGGAATTAAAACACCCGCTGATTTTGATGCGGAAGTTTTTGATGGCGTCGTCGAGTTGGAGATTCTGTTGTGCCAATTGCGTTCGCAACTCTGCAGCGAGACCGCGCGATGAGGAGATGCCCAATTTGCAGGTGTCGGTGCCCGGGCAGGCGGTGACATCGACGATGGTACCAGCTCCCGGTTCGGCCAATCCCAGTTCACAAAGGTCATTGTAGAGTGAAACGACATCGGATTCGCTGACCCATCGAAGGATGATGTTTTGCTCGACGGTGGCGCGAATGGTGTCTTTGACGTATTTGCGTGCGATATCGGCGAGGTTTCGCATCTGATCGGATGTGATATCTCCCAGAGGCAGACATATTGTTGCGACCACATAGCCTTCTTGTCGCTGTTTGTAGATGTTGGTTTCTGCCCAGGCATCAAACGCTTCGGGGCGCGCAACCCCATTGAGGGGAGCTGCGATTTTGAGGGGTTCTTCACTGTAGCTATCCAGGTCGTTGAGATAGGCTGTCCACGCGGGATCTTCGGGCAGGATTTTGCGTTCTTCTTCGACAAGGCGACTAAATTCTTCGATACCGAGCTTGGCGACGAGGAATTTGATGCGCGCACGGGCGCGATTTGTTTTTTCACCCAGGCGGGCAAAAACGCGGCATATTGCCTGCGCTGTGGGCAAAAGCTCTTCGGGGGACAGAAATTCCGAGTAGAGTTTGGCCTGGTGAGGCACGGCTCCTAAGCCGCCGCCGACGTAGGTTTCGAACCCGCGCTTGCCGTCTTTGATGCGCGCGATCATGCCCATGTCGTGCATGCTGGTCAAACCGCATGCTTCCTGAGCGCATCCGGAAAAGGCGATTTTGAATTTGCGACCAAAGTCCTGACAGTCGGGGTGCCCGAGGAGGAATTGGGCGAGGGCATGTGAATACGGCGTGACATCGAATGTTTCGGTGTGACACACGCCCGAAAGCGGGCAGGCCGTGACATTGCGGATGGAGTTTCCGCAGGCTTCTCGGGTGGTGATGCCTACAGCGGCGAGGCGGCGCATGAGGTCGGGCGTGTCTTCGATGTGTACGTAGTGAATTTGAATATCCTGGCGCGTGGTGATGTGCAAAATGCCGTCAGAATATTCTTCGGCTATGTCGGCCAACACATCCATTTGATCGGTGGTCAGGCCGCCATAAGGGATTTTGATGCGCTGCATACCCGGCGCATCCCAGACTGTGTCTGGTCCTTTGAGCAGATCGCCGCTGGGATAGTTGAGTGGTTTGGTTACCAGGCCGTCAAAGCGTTGTCCATTGTCGTAGCGCTGGCCGTAAACACCGCGGCGAAGACGGGTTTCGGCAAAGACGCGGTCGTCAATTTGTCCCTGTTTTTTTTGTTCGATCTGCGCTTCAAATGTATCGATTTCAGCACCTATATCTTCCGGGATCATATCGCGCAATTCTTCTTTCCAATTTGTGGCCATGATGTATCACCTGTAGTTAGGAGATTTTTGGTTGAGCATGATCAAAAATGAATTTGAAACTTAGTGTATTATGGGGATTTGTCAAGGGTAAAAGGTAAGACGTGAGAGGTATTATCCCCCGATTTGATACATCTCGATTTTGCGAGTTGCAGGGGTGTGTTCAGAGCGGATTTCGGAGTAGCGGTCCGCGCGGTGGCGCCATATCTGGATGATCTGGTCGCGGAGGTCGGCGTTGGATGCGCCTTGTCGCAGGGCATCGCGCAGGTCTGTTCCCTCTGAGGCGAAGAGACAGGTGTAGAGTTTGCCGTCAGTGGATAAGCGGGCGCGCGTGCAGTCGCCGCAAAAGGGCTGCGTGACAGAGGCAATGACGCCGATTTCACCGCCGCCATCGAGATAGCGATAGCGTTTTGCGACTTCGCCTGTGTAGTTGGGGTCGAGAGGCTCGAGGGGTAAGACGGTGTGAATGCGATCGATAATTTCTACGGCGGGCACGACCTGATCCATGTTCCAGTTGTTGCGATTGCCCACGTCCATGAACTCGATGAATCGCAGGATGTGTCCCGTGTTGTGGAAGTGTTGGGCAAGGTCGATAACGAGGTGGTCGTTGATGCCTTTTTGAACAACTGCGTTGATTTTTATGGCCTGGAAGCCCGCCTTTTCAGCAGCGCGGATGCCTTCGAGTACTCGCTCGGTGCCATGGGTGCGACCACTCATGAGATTAAAGGTCTGGTCGTCAATCGCATCGAGGCTCACGGTGAGGCGGTGCAGGCCGGCGTTTTTGAGGCTCTGTGCTTTGGCGGCGAGGAGATAGCCATTGGTAGTGAGGGTGAGATCTTGTACGCCGTTGATCTGTGATAGTTTGGCGATGAGGGTTTCGAGGTCTCGGCGCAGGAGGGGTTCACCGCCGGTGACGCGAATTTTTGTGACGCCGAGATCGACGAAGATCCTGGCGAGGCGGGCGATTTCTTCAAAGGTGAGGATTTCTACTTTGGGAAGAAATTCGTACTTTTCGCCAAAAATCTCGGCGGGCATGCAATAGGGACAGCGGAAGTTGCATTTGTCGGTGACCGAAATACGCAGGTCGCGGATGGGGCGTTGCAATGTGTCGAGGAGATCGGACATTGTGATATTATTAGAATTTTAAGATTGTCCACACGGGTACGTGATCCGAAGCCAGGTCGCCGCGTGTGGTATAGACGATTTCGTCACCGGAAAAGCGGATGCGTGAACGGGTTCCCTTCACGGCTTCGGCGTGGGTGAAAATGCCCGATGATTGGACGTGATTCTTCAGGTTTTGGGACACGAGAATTTGGTCAAAAAGAATTGCTTTGACTTTGACGTCCCGCATAAAATCGTGTGGTTTGTCCCGCCATTTATTGTTTTCTGCGCGCGCACCAGGGACCATGGGGTCAAAGATGTCGCTTTCAATTTTGTCGTAGATATCGTGGTACCCGTAAGAACAATAGTCCCGATTTAACAGGCTCTCGGATGTGTTGTAGAGAAATGCATCGGGTACCTGGTCGATTCCGGGAAACGCTTCGGGATTGCCGGATTCGAGAATGTTGAGCGAGCGGTCGTCGGGGTTGTCGTTGAAGTCGCCGAGCAATACAATATGGTCGTATTTTACGCGGCTGGTGAGATAGCGCATGGTCATGGTCGCGCTGGCTTCTCGGCGCGCGTTGGTTTTGGCGCGACCACCCGACCGCGATTTGGCGTGGTGAACCAGAACAATCAAGCGGCGGCCATATCCCTCGACATAAGCCTGGAGGAGATCGCGCTTTCGGGGAAATGCCTGGTCGTGTATTTTTTCTGGAAAGACCATTTTGAGATCGGTAATTTCAAATGGCTCGCGCACTGCTATGGCGAGTTCCTGGAGTTCTTCGGGATCATCGAGCATGCCAATGGTATAGTTGTCGGGCAATATGTGTTCGAGCGCGGATTTTGATTGGATTTCCTGAAAGCCGATGATATCCGCATCGAGTTTGTTTATAACTGTTTGCAGGCGTTCCTGGCGCGCATTGGAAATGCCATCGTCGAGCCAATAGATGTTGTAAGTCGCAATCTTGATCTCGGCGGGCTGTGGGCCACACGCAAAAAATAGAAGCAGAGTCAGAGAGGCGAGATATATCATCCGTACATGTTTTTGCATGCAAATCTCCAGATAGGGTACGGGGAGGGCTATCTGCCCAATAATATACACGATTGATAAAAAAATAAAAGGGCGACGGTATAAACCGCCGCCCTTTGCGTTGTCCGGGATTGGGATCAATCGTCATCTGCGGGTTGTGCCACGGCTTCGGTAAACGAGGCGACACCATCGCCCTGGTTTTCGCTATCGCTGGACATTTTGACGGAAACGAGCCTGGAGACGCCGGGTTCTTCCATGGTCACGCCGTGCAGGGTTTCGCCATGTTCCATCGTCCCTTTGTTGTGGGTGACAACGATGAACTGCGACTGTTTGGAGAATTTTTGGATGACTTTTACAAAGCGCGCGATATTGGCATCATCGAGAGGCGCATCGACTTCGTCGAGGACGCAAAAGGGACTGGGTTTGACCAGGTAAATTGCAAAGAGAAGGGCAATGGCCGTCAGGGCGCGTTCGCCGCCCGAAAGCAGGTTAATGCTCTGAAGGCGTTTGCCCCACGGACGCGCTGTGATGATGATGGGCGCCTCGAGGGGATCTTCGTCGGGTGGCATGGTCAGATCGGCTTCGCCGCCTTCAAAAAATTCCTGGAATGTGGTCTGGAAGTTTTCTCGAATGCGGCCAAAGGTATCGAGAAAGCGCTGGCGCGCCGTGCGGTCGATGCGCGTGATGGTGCGCTTGACAATTTCTTCGGCTTCCAGAAGGTCGTCGCGCTGGTGTGTGAGAAATTCAAGACGTTCTTTTTGTTCTTCGTACTCTTCGAGTGCCGCCAGGTTGACAGACCCCATGCGCCGCATGCGCTCTTGCAGTTCGTGGGTCTTTTTTTCCGCCACATCCGCGTTAAATTCGGGATCTTGAAAACGCCCCTGTTCGGCAATATCGACTTCGTAATCGCGCTTGAGACGTTGGATAATCCCCTCGCCGCGCTCTTTGATGTGCGCCATGGCGACCTGAATTTCGCTTAAACGCTCGCGATTTTGTGTTGTGCGGCGATTTTTTTTTCGCAACTTTTCTTCAATGGCGCGCGCCGCCATCACGATTTCGTGTTGTCTGTGCGCTTGTGCATCGCGTTTGTGCTCAATGTGGGATTGTTGCTTGTGGAGGACTTCCAGTTCGCCCGACGCTGTTCCGATGCTTTCTTCGCGTCCGAGTTTGCGTTTTTGGCTCTCATCGGCCTCGCCGGATAATCGCTCGATTTCGCGGGCAATAGATTCGCGCTCTCGACCCTGGCGCACGGCTTCGTGTGCGAGGCTTTCGATGCGTTCTTTCAAAGAAGCAATTTCCACACGCACAGCAGCGACACCATCTTGAAGTACGCGACGCTGGTGTTCTTTTTCGCGCAAGTCTTCATCTGCACGGCGAACCACGTCTTCGAGGGTCTCGCGTTTGGTGTCGAGCTTTGTCTGCGCCTCCTCTGCTTGGGAAATCAAATCCATCAATTCGCTTTCTCGCTGTGCGAGTTGTGCGGTTTCCCGGTCGAGTTCTGTTACTGCCTGAGCCTGGCGTTTGGCTTCTGTTTCGGCGTTTTGTCGGTCTCTTTGAAGGCCGGCACGGCGGTTGTGCAAATCGGCCAATGCATTATCGCAGGCTTCGATTTGCGCGAGGTGTTTGTCGAGTGTTTCGAGCGAGCGAGCCAGTTGTGTTTCGCACTTTGAGCGTGCGGTTTGGGCGGATTCTATGGCTGACTGGAGGTCGTCGATTTGTTGCTGGCGACCAATAAAGCCCGATTCTGAGGCTGCATCTGCACCGCCATATACCGTGCCATCTGCGGAAAAAACTTCGCCGCTGAGTGTCACAATCTCAACGCCTTTGGCATGCATGGCACCGCTGTGAACAATCGCGGTTTGTGCATCGCTTACAATCAGGGTATGGCGCAACAGCGCAGATACAGCACCGTGTATATCGCGCTGTGGATTTAACAGATCGCTTGCCAGCCCGACAATTCCCTCTCCTTTGGGTACTTCGCTGTGATTGGTGGAGATGATGCGTTCGAGGGGCAAAAATGCGGCGGCTCCGTGTTCCCCTTGTCGGAGAAAATCAATTGCCCAACGCGCGTCGTCGGTATTGCTGACGATCAAGCATTCCAGTGCACGTCCCAGCGCGGCTTCGATGGCAGTGACATATTCGGGCTTGACATCGATCATGTCGGCGACAACGCCCTGTATGCGGTTGGAAAAAGGCGAATCGACAGCCAGAGCACGCACGCCTTTGGAATAGCCTTCAAAGCCTTCTCTCAGTTTTTGGAGGAGGGCGACCCGCGCCTGATCGGCTTCAATATTTGCGCGCAAGCGGTTGCGCGATTCGATTTGTTCGTCTCGCTGGGCAATACAGCGGTCTCGACCCGCGACCTGTTGTTGCCGTTCTTCTGCGCGTTGGGCAATTTGACTTTCAACTGCGGCGATTTGTTCTGCGGACTGATTGGCAGTTTCGTCAGCCTCCTGGCGGCGCGCAGCCACGCGCTCAATATCCTGCGTCAATCGCGCCTTTCTCTGTACAATGCCCTCGCGCTCGGCCTGCATGCGCTCGAGGCTCTTGCCCTGATCGCTATTTTGGCGCAATAGATCCATCAACTGAGATTTTTGGGCATCGACTTGTGTGCGTTGTGTATCCAGATCCCGGATTTCCGCTTCGAGTTTGGCGGTTTCCGCTTCGAGTTTGGCTTCTTCGGATTTGAGTTTTTTACTGGCTTCACGCCCGTCTTGCTCGGCTGCTTTTTGGCCTTTTTGGGCGTTGTCAAGACGCACCTTGAGCGATTTTTGCTGATACTCGGCGCGTTCTAAAAATGCCTGGATGCTGCGTACCTCTTCGCGTGCGACCAGTATCTCGCTGTCTTTGCCGTGTACGCGCTCGACGTGTTGCGACAGCTCGATATTGGCCTCGGACAGTGCGCGATCCTGATCGGTTAGTTCGGCGCGCATTTCTTCGAGTTGGGCTTCGAGGGTGGTCATGTCGGTTTCTGAAATTTCGATATCTTCTTTGAGAAAGACCATTTCCTCGCGCAGCGGCCCAGATTGGTCGGCCAGATCGAAGTATTGGAATCGCGCCAGTTTGATTTCGAGGTCGCGCAATTCATCTGATAGTGTTTTATAGAGCCTTGCTTTGCGCTCTTGCCGCTGTAGCGATGCGACCTGGCGCTGGATTTCTCCGAGCCAATCTTCCATTCTTTGCAGGTCTTGTTGCACGGCGATGAGCCTATTCCACGCAGATCGCCTGCGAATTTTATACCGCGTCACACCGGCGGCTTCTTCAAAGCACCGGCGGCGTTCTTCGGCATTGTCGCTGATGATCTCATCCACCATGCCCTGTTCAATAACATAAGAAGACTGCGTGCCCAACCCGGTGTCCATCAGCAAGTTTTGAATGTCTTTCAGGCGGCACGGAATTTTATTGAGCAGGTAGTCGCTTTCGCCGGATCGGAACAGACGGCGGGTAATGGTGACTTCGGAAAATTCGGTGGGCAAAACTTTTTGTGAATTATCGAGCGTGAGCGATACTTCGGCCATACCGAGGGGTTTGCGCGAGCGCGTACCGGAAAAAATTACATCTCCCATACTGCCGCTACGCAAAGATCGGGGGCGCTGTTCGCCCAGTGCCCAGCGCAGCGCATCAACCACGTTGGACTTGCCACAACCATTTGGTCCCACGACACAGGTAATGCCTTTTTGAAAGGGCATGTCGAGCTTTTGTGCAAAGGACTTAAAACCCAGTGTTTGCAAACGAGTCAGGTGCAATGAAAACCTCCTACTCGAATTCTTCTAAGATCATAAGGCGCGAAAAAACAAGGGGATATGATAATACAGATCAGGATACCTGTGTATCAAAAATCAATGAGGAAAATAAAGGACACACTTTTGGACTGCATTTAATCACAGCAATCTGGGGAGATTCGGGGAACTACATTTTGTGGAGGGGAAGGTTGTTACACGCCGCTATAATACTATATCTTGTGGCAGTCGTCAAGGGTAAAAAAACGGTCGATGGAATGGATGCAATGTAGGGGTGGTGTCCCTGTACCGTCCGTTGGAGTGGCAGAGTGGGGTTTTTTGGCAATTGACATTATGTCAGGAGCAATCTAATTTAGGCAGGGCGTTTCGCAACTATGCAGCACTTTCACAGAATGGGAGTTTTTTATGCTGAATTTACACGGTGAAAAAATTATTCGGATTGAAAAAGTGGTTATGAAATTTAAACGTCCTCGCCTGATCGGGCGCAATGCGCGGATTGGCGTTCACGGGGATATGGTGACGGATCCCGTGGTTCGCATTCATACAAGTAGCGGTGCTATTGGCGTTGGGTGGTCGCGGTTGGGTCGATCAGAAGCCGAGTCATTGGTGGGTAAAAGCATTGGGGATGTGTTTCAATTGCCGGGGGGATCAAACGAAGCTGGCATGGTGATTGATTTGCCTTTGTGGGATCTGGTAGCCAAATTATCGGATCAGCCTTTGTACGAACTCCTGGGTGCTCGGGGCTCTCGGGCGGTCGAGTTGTACGATGGTTCGGTTTATATCGACGATCTGGATGCTTCAGATGAAGAGGCTGTAGAAATATTCCGGGACGAGGTGAAGACCGGGCACGATTACGGGTATAAAAATTTCAAAATTAAAATTGGTCGCGGCGCGCGCTGGATGCCCGTTACAGAAGGTACGGATCGGGATGTGCTGGTTATTCACATTGTTCGGGAAGCCGCCGGTGAAGATGCAAAAATACTCGTTGATGCGAATAATGGGACGACGCTCAATATTGCAAAAGACATTCTCGATCGTTGTGAAGATGTGGGGATTTACTGGTTTGAAGAGCCGTTTCCCGAAGATGGGGCTTTTAACGAGGATTTTAAGCAGTTCATCGTCGAAAAAGGATATGATACGCTTGTCGCCGATGGGGAATCGGGTCCTCCGCCACCCAGTTATTTTGATATGGTGAAAAAGGGGTGGATCGATGTGGTGCAACACGATTTTCGCGCCAAGGGCCTTACGTGGTGGCGCGAGACTGCCGCGATGATCGAACCGTGGGGAGGCCGGTGTGCGCCTCATTGCTGGGGCAGCTTGATCGAGCGCTATGCCCACGCGCATTTTGCAGCTTCAGTGCCCCATTTTGCGCTTCAAGAAGCCGCTCCCGCAGATATGCCGGGCATTGTGCTGGATGGCTGGAAGATGCAGGATGGGTGTTTGATGGTGCCAGATACGCCGGGTACGGGGTTTGATCTCGAGGCGGATGTGATTGAAGAGGGCGTGAAACGAGAAGACGGGTTCAGGGTGTAATGGAGACAATAATATGGATATGATATTCCCAGGAGCAGAATGGGAGACGAGATCGCCCGGCGACCTCGGGTTTGACGCGGAGAAACTCGCGCGGGTGCAGAGGTGGTTGCACGAAGTGGCCGGCGACAGATCCTTTCAGGTGGGGGTTGCGCGTTACGGGTATCTCGCGGCAGAGTGGCGGCAAGGTGTTGCTGCGGATTTGATGCCCTCACAGGCGTCTGCTGCAAAGTCGTATTATTCGACGCTTTTAGGCATTGTTGTGGCGGAGGGCAAGTTGTCTTCGCCGGATGAGAGAGTTGTCGATTACTATCCAGAGATGATGGATGTGGGCGAGCAGGAGGGTCCAAAGCCCGGGCGGTATGCGTTTGAGAAAGATCGCGATATTACGTTTCGGCATTTGATATGCAATGTTTCGGGCTATATGAAGCCGGGGGAGAAACCGGGCGAGGTTTTTCACTATCAGACTTATGGGATGAATATTCTGACCCACGCAATGGCTAAAATTTACGGGTGTTACGATGCAAATAATCCCGAGGGTTTGCCGGGATGTGGGAAGGTGATTGAAGAAAAGTTGCGCGATCCAATTGGTGGGACCTGGACGCATTCGCATTCCAATTTTGATCTGTGGCCCAGTGCGAGGTTAAATATTTTCGGGTATTATACGCAGGTGCATACCACATTGCGAGATCAATTGCGGGTGGGGCATTTGTGGGCAAATTACGGCAATTGGAATGGGGTTCAGGTTGCGCCCGAGAGTTATTTAAAAGAAGCAACCGTAACAAATGACTTTATTCTGGATAACGAACCCGAAGAGAACTGGAAATACGGGCATGGATTCTGGTGCAATGATCGCGGGATGCAGTGGGCAGATGCGCCGAGAGATTCTTTTGCCGCATCGGGTGCTGGTGCAAAGCATATCTGGATGTGCCCGCGGTTAGGGCTGGTTATCGCGCAAAATCCAGGACTGTGGGATCAGTTCAGGGAAGAGCGGGATAAGATCGGGAGTCAGAATGAGGTGATTGCGCGAGTTGTGAATGCGGTAAAAGAATAGGGAGGATATATAGATGGATGCAAAAACCAAAAAATTGCAGGTGGATCAGGCTGTGAAAACGCAGTCGCGGCGGGCGTTTAATCTGTCGCGGAGTATTCACGGCTGGGCAGAGCGGCCGTTTCAGGAATACGAGTCGTCAAAGGCGTTGGCGGCGTATTTGGAGGAGAACGGATTTCAGGTCGAATTTCCGTGGAAAAATATCCCGACGGCTTTTCGCGCTACCTGGGGAACGGGCAAACCCACTATAGGCATGTTGGGGGAGTACGACGCATTGCCCAATTGCGGTGCCGAGGAGGGTACCTGGGGCCACGGCTGAGGTCATAATCTTTTGGGCGTTGCCCCGGCCGCAGGTGCGGTTGCTGCAAAGGCAGTATTGGAAAATTTGAAGTCGTCCGGCCAGATTATTTATTACGGCTGTCCGGCTGAAGAGACGCTGGCGGGCAAAGTGTATATGGCTCGCGATGGCGCATTTCGAGATCTGGATGCAGTGCTGGCGTGGCATCCGGGATCGGGTACGGGTGTTAGCAATTATGGTGGTTCGTCAATGGATTCGCTGGTCTATGAGTTTTTTGGCAAGACGTCTCACGGTGCGAGTGCTCACAATGGGCGCAGTGCGTTGGATGGGGTGATGTTGATGGATGTTGCGGCGAATTATTTGCGCGAGCATGTTCCCGAAAATGTGCGTATCCACTGCGTGATTCGAGATGGTGGAGATGCACCCAATGTGGTTCCGGCTTATGCGAAGGTGTGGTATTATGTGCGGGGGAAGGATCGTGAACAGGTGAATAAAATACGCAAGCGATTGACCAGATGCGCCAAAGGTGCGGCGATGGCCACGGAAACGACTATGAAATGGCATCGTATTACGGCTGTGTACCCGCGTTTGCCAAATGATGTGATGTGCGAAACTGTGCGTCAAAATCTCAAATTATTCGGTCCACCGCGTGCGTCTAAAAAAGATAAGGAACGCGTAAAGGAATTGGGATACAAAGGTGAATTTGACGGGAAGATCAAAAAGGGGAAGGGGTCACAGGGACGCGGGTCTTCGGATGAAGACAATGTGTCGTGGCTGGCACCGATGGGTCGATTTCAGATGGTGTGTTATACAAAGGGCACGCCGGGCCATCACCGCGATACGACCGCACAGGCAGTAATGCCTTTTGCTGACCGCGCGGTTTTGCAAACGGCCAAGGTGTTTGCGGGATCGGCTATTGATCTGATTTTGGACAAAAAGGTGTTGCAAGCAGCCCGTGCGGAATTTAAGAAGGGAACAAAGGAGTTTGTGTACGATCCGCTGATTCCGAAACGCCAGAAGGTTCCCGTGGATCCTCCATAGAAGGAGATAGTCGTGAAAGCACAACGATTAATATGCACAGATATCCGGCGGATTGAATTGGAGGATTTTGATTTGCCGCGTGTGCCAGATAATGGCATTTTGGTGCAGAATGATTATACCGCTGTGAGTGTTGGCACGGAAATTTACAATTATGCACACGGGGGAGAACCGTCGCGTGCGAGAACATTTCCGCGGCCAACGGGGTATTGCAATACGGGCGTGGTGCTCGAGGTGGGCAAAGATGTGAAGGGGGTAGAGCCCGGTGATCGCATTGCCGCGCAGGGCAATCACGCGAGTCATGCGGTCATGAGCGGGAATTTTTTTAAAGCGCCTGAAGGTGTTTCGCCCAGGTCTGCGGCTTTTATGGTTATGTGTGCTATTGCCATGCACGGGCATCGGGTTGGACGCCCCGAATTGGGTGAGGTTGTTGCAGTTACCGGTATGGGTATTGTGGGTCAGTTGGCAGCAACCTTTGCGCGGCTGGCTGGCGCGCTTCCGGTTATTGCGATTGATCTGGATGATTTTCGGTTGGGTAAGGCGAGAGACTGGGGGGCAGATATTTGTGTCAATCCCAATACTGCAGGGGATGTCGCCGAAGTGGTGCGCGAGCATTGCGTGGGCGATGGTGTCGATCTGGTGATTGAAGCGACGGGTATTCCGGCGGTTTATCCCATGGCGTTGACCTTACCCCGGTTGGGGGGGCGTCTGGTCGCGCTGGGGTCTCCGCGCGGTACTGTGGAAGTGAGTTTTTTGCCCGAGGTTCACTTGCGCGAGATCACGGTTTTGGGCGCGCATCAGCCCAAGACACCGGATGATGACCATATTTATTATCCTTGGAGCAAGCGCAGAGATCGCGAACTAATTTTGCGTTTGATGGCTGCGGGCAAGTTGCCCATCGAAGATTTGATTACCCATGTCGCCAATCCCGCCGATTGTCAAGCTACCTACGACATGCTCGCCGATAATCCGAGAGAAGTGTTGGGCGTGGTATTTGAGTGGGGGTGATCTCGCCTGCTAAAATAAAATTCCTGTCAGAACCATAGAGGAGATCGAATATGAGATGCCACTCTTTTGGAAGTCGTGCTGCGGTAAAGGTTTTCGGATTCTATCTTCTTTTGTTTTTCTCGTTCTTCGTCTTTGCTAATATCAGGAAAGTTTTCGCACAAAAAGTCTCACAAAGCAGAGGGTTGGCTTCACAGATGTCAGAGATAGCTACCATTAAAAATTATAAGTACGGCCCCCATGAGCGGAACGTATTTGATTTTTATCCGGCACGATCAGACGAACCCACCCCTGTTGCAGTGTATATTCACGGCGGCGGTTTCAGAAACGGCAGCAAGGATGGGATTAATAATAAGACATTGAAAGCTTTATTAGATGCGGGCATTTCTGTCGCGGCTTTTAACTATCGCTATGTGCAGCAGGCTCCTTTGCCTGCTGCGCACTACGATTGCCGACGAGCGCTTCAGCTTCTGCGTTCCAATGCTACCGAATGGAACATCGATAAAAATCGGATCGGCGCATTTGGCGGATCGGCTGGTGCACAAATTTGCATGTATCTTGCTTTTCACGAAGACATGGCCAGTCCAGACAGCGATGATCCAATCGAACGCGAATCTACCAGACTTCAGGCCGTGGCCACATCTGGCGGTCAGACCACGATGGATGTTGCCTGGTGGAAGAAGAATATTCCCGGGTACGACGAATCCCATCGAGATTTTTATCAGACATTAGGCGCAACGACCCAGGAAGAATATCAGAATCGCGTAAGCGAGATTTCGGCACTTGATCTGGTATCAAAGGACGATCCCGCTATTTATATGAGTTATAGAATGTCACCGGAAGATCCTGTGCCAGAAGGACAGACTGCTCGCGGTTGGAAAGTTCATCACGTGCAGTTTGGTGTTGCTTTAAAAGAAAAAATGACAGCGCTTGGTATAGAATCTGATCTGGTTTATCCAGGTTCAAAAAATAAATATCAAAGCAATGTTGACTACTTTATCTCAATGTTAAAAAATAGGAAATAGACGAATTTGAGGCACCAGTTTGGCCCTTTTTTCTTTGACAAGTCGCTCTTGGAGCGCAATTATAGGGGTTGTAAAAATGCAG
>JAPOXY010000198.1 GCA_026706845.1 Gemmatimonadota bacterium | reverse complement strand
GGACGCGGCCATCGGTAAAGGCGCGGTGGGGCTGGTGGCAAGAGCCGCAGGCTAAGCTGCCGACTCTGGAGAGCCGCTTGTCAAAAAAGAGGAGTTTGCCCAGGGCTATTTTGGTTTGGGTGAGGGGGTTGTCTTTGGGAATACTGCTGAGATAGCGGATTTCGTCATGGCCCAATGGCACGCGGGGTATGTCGCCACCATATATGGCTATCGGAAAGGCGATCAGGAGGGCACAGAGAAATGTGAGACGGATTGCCATGGTGGTCTCTCTCTTAGCGGGCGCAGCGAAAGCCGAAGTAGGCCATGCTGCCGTTGTCCTGGGCCGAAGGCTCGCCCCCATAGCGGCGGGCGCAACGCAGGGAATGGGGGGAGGACTGCCATTGCCCACCCCTGCGCGTGTGTTGATAATCAAAACCTTTGTCCGGCCCTTTGGGGTTATCGGAGGGGGCGTTTTTGTAATAGTTGGGATCGTACCAATCGGCACACCACTCCCACACATTGCCAGCCATGTCGTAGAGACCGTAGGCATTGGGAGAGTGGGATTTGACAGCTATCGTGGGATAAGGTCTTTTGAAAATGCGTCCGTAATTGGCTTTTTGTTCGTCGGGCGGGTCGTCCCCCCAGGGATATTTGGCCTGGGTGCGGCCTGCGCGGCAGGCATATTCCCATTCGGCTTCGGTGGGCAAGCGCGCGTCCAGCCATTGGCAATAGGCTTCGGCGTCGTAATAGGTGATGTTGACGACGGGGTGGGTGCCAAACTCAGACATCCAGAACCAATCTTCGCGCCAGTGCTCGGGCGAGGGATGGGCTGTGGCTTTTGTGAAGGCAAAGTATTCGGTGTTGGTGACTTCGTGGTTCAGGAGTTCGAAATCGGACACTGTGACCAGGCGGATGGGTTTTTCGTTTTCAAAAGTGCCACCCATAAGGAAGGTGCCGCCCTGGATGGATATAAAACCGAGTTCATCGGGTTGGGGCGGGGCAGATGGTCGCCAGGGCTTTGACGGGTCGATGACGACCCAGCCTTTGCCGGATGCTTTCAGGCTTTCGGCGAGGGTATTGAGCAAGGTGCGAATTGTGGCTTTGTCGGGTGCTTCAGGCGAGAGGTCGAGATAGGTTTTGAAGTGGCGATAAGCATTGGCGTTGCGTTTTTGACGGTGATAGAGGCGGGCCAAAATTAAATGTGTGGGCGCATGTTTGGGGTCAATTTTGAGGATTTTGAGGAATTGCTGTTCGGCATAATAGACCTCGCCGTCTTCCAGCGACATGCGGGCCAGATCGTAGCGTGCGGGGATCTCGGCAGGATCGCCCTGCGCGTTGGCAGAGGCAACAAAACCCAGCAGAAAGACAAAAGTGAAATACAGATGGGTAGGCATGGGAATATCCTTAAAGAATACAGTGAGTAGATGTCAAAAGTTAAGGGGGTTGGGAAGCGTTGTCAAGCATAGGGGAGCGAGCAAAAAAATATAACTTGATATTTTTTTTTGGGGCGATATATTGTCCTCAGACGATATATCGCTCTTTCTGGGCTGTTTATTAGTTACACATATTCGAATATCACTTTGGAAGTTGGGGGTTGCGGAGCGTTTTCTATTTTATAAAAAAATTACTTTTTACGAATATGTGTTTAGAATAACGTTCACATTGGTACACTTTTTGCATTATATTTACATAGACATTTCATCTGAGCCACATCAAAGCTTTCTGCTCGTGAATGATGCCCCTCATTTATGTCGTTCTAATAAGTGACGAGATAAGCCAATGAAAAAAAATCAAGCTACGATTAAAGATATTGCAAGGAAGTTGGGAATTTCGTATTCAACAGTCTCACGGGCGTTATCCCCGCATGCGTCGGTATTGGTGAAGGAGAAGACCCGAGAACTGGTGAGACAAACAGCCGCCGAGATGGACTACAGTCCCAATTTGATGGCGCGGGGGATTGTGATGGGGAAGACGGGTACACTGGGGCTGTTGACCTACCAGATTTTCCAGGAGGCTTTTGGGCGTCAGACCGATCAGATTTTGAAAGAGGCTGAGGAGCAGGATTATCAGATCATGATGGGAGTGGCCTCGAACCGGATCCCTCAAAGTTCACGGGCTGACGAGACTGCGCGGATCAAGCAGTTGATTTCCTGGGGCGTAGATGGACTTTTAATTCATACGCGGGGAGACGAAGGAGAGTCAGAGCGCATTTTGGATGCGGTGAAGGGACGGGTGCCAGTGGTGACTTTGCACTATCCAGTCGAAAACCTGAGCGGAGTTGTGCTGGACTATGTGGCGAATTTTTCCGGGGCTACAGAACATTTGATCAAGTTGGGGCATGAGCAGATCGGGTTTATCGGAGAGGACTGGAATGAGTCCAGCCCGGTCTCAGCTAAGGGTAAAGGATATTTGCTGGCGATGGAACAACACGGCCTGACGCCCAAACGCATACCTGTTAGCGATATTTTTGCAGAATCGGGATATCGGCTGGGTAAAGAACTCGGTGGTCGGTTTACGGCACTTGTGTGTCGGGACGATTATACGGCGGTAGGCGTTTGTAAAGGGCTACGGGAATCGGGTCTTCGCATACCCGAGGACGTGGCTGTGGTGGGTAGTGGGGATATTGATGTGTCGGCGTATGTGACGCCATCATTGACCACACTGGTAACGCCTTACGAGGCGATTGCCCAGGCGGCGATGGATCTGATGTTGGAGCAACTCGAGGAACAGAATAACCCTCGACAAATAACTTTGAAATCGCATCTGGTCGTGCGGGAATCCTGCGGGGCGAATAAAGGTTAAAAACACTCAAAAAAACACTTGACATTGGGAGAAATTTTAATGCATATTATCTGTGATATAAGTGCAAATGTGTGTCTGTGTCAGAAATTTATCATAAATGAACAATAAACAGTAGTTTGTCTTCGTCATCAGTTCGGAGCTAAAACCGTCTAACAAACCAGTGGGAGGGCATGGTATAGAGGGTTTTTTTTATACTCATATCTGAAAGTTAGAAATAGATGTTTGACTGGTTATTAGATTAGATGATTTTTTGTCAATATGAAAATAAGTTTTACAAATGTATTGAGCCGGAGAAAGGAGGGATATTTGAATTGAGTGCGATACCGTTTTGTGTTTGTGTTTTTTACCATCTCAAAGGAGGGTCAGCTTATGCGGATGTTGAGAGAGATGTTTAGAACACTATGCCTCGCTGGGGCGGTTCTAATTTCGGTTTCTACGGCTGGAGCTTTAGAAGAAGGCCAGTCGGGGATCGGGTTTTTCGGGAGTGCAAATGTACCGTTGTTCAAATTTGGCGAGTGGTACTCTGCGTCTCCCAAGTTGGGGATTAGCTATAACTATATAGCTTCGTCGAGGATTGTCGCCGAGATCGAGTATCACTATTCTTCGATGCTGGGCGGCGATCTGGATACGCGAGAGTTCACCTGGCCGATTGACAGCCAGAACTACCGCAGTCCAAATGTCGATCAAGGCGTGACGTTCAATAGCCTGACCGCCAGCGGTTTGCTCCATTTTAAAGAGTTGGGCGAAGGCACATCGCCTTATATAATGGGCGGCGTCGGGTTCTTCGGATTCTCGAACGAGGTGTCGGGGCTGATTTTTCCCGGGCAGTCGGGAACGTCCCTGGATACCAGCATTATGAATCCCGCCTTCAACGACAAGGTGGCGGCGCTGACGTTCTCATTTGGCGGTGGGATTAGCATCGCGGGGTCCGAGCAATTTGTGATCGATCTTCGCTTGCGGTATAATGTGATTATGGGCGAACTCCGTCCCCTGGAGGACTGGGGGCTGGAAAAAGTCTTCCCCATGCAGGCGATAGATCTGTCGGGTGGAATTAAATATTATTGGTAATCTTTACACTGAGGAGGTTTTCGATGTATAGAAAATGTCTGGGTTTTGTTCTCGTTGCGATTTTTGCCCTCGGTTTTGTCAGCCTGGCCGAGGCGGCGACAACGGGAAAAATTACTGGTCGTATTGTCGATAAGGCTGGAGAGGCTCTTCCGGGTGCCAACGTGCAGGTGGAGGGAACGACCCGTGGGGCAACAACCGATGCAGAGGGATATTATTTTATCCTGTCCGTTGATCCGGGAAGCTACACGCTGAAGGCGTCGATGGTCGGGTACACGGGTGCGACCAAGTCCGATGTACGGGTTGCGTCGGATCTGACGACGACAGTTGATTTCTCTCTCAATGAAGCGGCGCTGGAACTGGGTGAGTTGACAGTGATTGCAGAGCGGCCTCCGGTAGAGGCAGATGTGACGGAGAGCCGTTATGTGGTGACTGCCGAGGATATTGCAGTGCTGCCCATTATCCGCGACTTGAATGACTTTATCGAGCTGGAGGCGGGTGTCAATACCGATGGCACAAATCGGATCCGCAATGCCTTTTTGGGTGGTGATGGCGGCGAAGTGGCTGCGTATGTGGTAGATGGTGTGCGCCTGACGCACTCGGATGGTCGGCGCGGGACGGGCACCCGTGGAGGCACGCAGAACTGGACCGGTGACGTCAATACATCGGCGATTTCAGAGATCACAGTGCTGGCTGGTGGGTTGAATGCCGAATACGGTAATACCGGCTCTATCCAGATTGTCACCAAAGATGGCGGTCGGGATTACCACGGGCAGTTTCACTATCGATATTCGCCAGCGCAACAGAAGCACTGGGGCAACAATGCTTACGAGAGCTTCGTGCATCAGGGCCGGTTGCAATATGGCAATCCAGAATGGGAGAATGAAACAGCCAATGGTCGGAAGGTACATCAACGGCCTTCGAGAGATTATACTGATGTGCGCGGGCATTTTTTAGAAGCGTCCCTTTCGGGACCTATTAACCGCGATCTGTCGTTCTTTGCCACCACAAAGCACGATCTTCAGGCGCGGAACCTGCCCCAGCCGACTGAGCGCGAGCCGTTTAATGCGGATGTGAGCTATAAATTGACCTATAGCGCCACACCCGATATCAAGCTCCGTGCGGGTGGGCTGTATTCCAGCCGCAAAGGTCGCTATGCAGATAGTTTCGATTCCAGGGCGATTTTCCTGGAAGAACGCGGACGCTATGGGGGTGAGTGGCAGGTGACGGACAACATGTTCTATGTGTCCAGCATCCACACCCTATCGGCAAAGACGTTCTACGAGGTGCGGCTGTCGTATATTGCCAGCAAGCAGGATACCATTGATATTCCCCGTACGACGGTGAATCCTTCCTTAGACAACGACGGGTGGTATTACACTGATTCCGGTCAGAGACGGGATCTTCGCGTTGGACAGCAGAACAAGCTGGCAGCGCGATTCGATCTGGCCAGCCAGGTGACCCGCACGCACTTCCTGAAGGGCGGTTTTACGTTTTATCGCTACGACAACTGGAAGACCGAGACCTACGAAGATGTGGATGAGCGGAATAGATGGCTGATTTACTGGGGCAAGCGCTATGAACCCGGCGTTGGTATCACGCCCACCGAACTCCACGCTTATGTGCAGGACAAGATGGAGTTTGAGGGTTTGATCATCAATGCGGGATTCCGCTACGAGCGGTATAGCGGCGGTGTGGTTCCCCTCTATCCCTATCAGGGCGCGCCAATGGGCTACAACTATACGCGCTTCCGGAATCATGTGACGTATGGCGATATGCAGCCGATGAACTGGTTTATGCCCCGGGTGGGAATCTCGCATCCGATTACAGCCAAGTCGAAGATTCACTTCTTCTACGGAAAATTTCACACCCGTCCGGATTTCCGCCGGATATACCAGCAGAACTGGCGGGCGACGGGGCCGCACTCGATTGACCACAACAACGATGGAAACATCAGTGCTGAAGAGTACAATAACAACCTGGTCCGCAACGACTCGTTTGGCTCGGGATTTGTGATTGATCAGTTCTTCTCTTTGCAGCATTCGCAGGTTTCTACGGCTTTTGAGCTGGGCACGGAGTGGAATTTCATCAGCGACTATTCCTTCCAGGGCACTGCTTATTACCGCATCACCAATGGATTTTTGAGTGTTAATGGTGCGGTATTCCGCGATCCGCAGATCGGCGGCAAAGCCAAGACCCGTTCGCAGGGTCCCAGAGGCCACACCACGACCCGCGGCATCGAACTGGCATTGAAGAAGGGGTTGAAGCACAACTTCTCATTCAAAGCCGCACTCAACCTCGGCTGGGGCGAGCGCCTGACTATTGGCGGCACCAAGCGGGGCAATATGGGCGCGAGCATCTATCCGGATGCATCCTATATTGCCGATCCCAACCGGTACTGGGTCAGTTACACGATTGACCCGAATACGGGGGCAGAGGTTCCCGCTCCGCCGACCGGCGCCAAGCTGGAGGAACTGAAGGCAGCGGCGCAGGAGGTAGTAGATAAAGGTCTGGCCGGCGAGTTCGGCGTGGGTGCGATGTATGCGACCAACGATGGGAAATTTTATCCCTTGTGGGAGCAGAGCGGACTGTCCAGTGAGGAACAGGCAGCACTGCGAGGGCTTTACGCCTTTTCGACGACGGGCTGGAGTGTGGAAGGCGGGCGCAGCGATGCCACGCGGACAAATGGAAGCCTGGTGCTGATTTACGCCAGTCCGCCCGATTTTGGTCCCGGCGAGATGTTCTGGGGCAGCAAGCTGTTTGGCGACGTTCGGGTGAACATGATCTACCGCATCTTCACGGGACGAATCTTTGATTATCAGGATCCGAAAACCAGTCTGAACCTGAAGAAAGAGGGTCCCACGATCTCGGCGGTTGATTTCAGCTTCCAAAAAGGTTTCAACATCAGGGGCATCCGCCCGTTGCTTTATGTGGAGGTCGAAAATTTGTTCAATTTCAAAGGCTCGGCATCTACGAGCCCAGACTACGTGCGGTGGGGATTGCTTGAATCACAGCCTACCAATCCGTTGTTCATGCAGTTTGGCGGCGATGCCAGTGAGTTGAGCAGATATACAAGGACCAACCCGCGCCTGGTATTTGCAGGGCTGCGGTTGACCTGGTAAGCAGGCACAGTACCGCGGTGTGGGCATTGCGCCCACACCGCGGATATAAACTTAGACAGAGGATATGACATGAAAATGTATGCGAAATTTTCTCGCACGGCCGGGGCAATCCTTGTGGGAATCTTTGTGATGTCGCTGGCCTGCGAGGTAGCCGCTCAGAATATTCCTCGGTTGCCGTGGCGCAACCTGCGGCGCAGCAAGCTCTGGACGGGGCTGATGAACACAGGCATGCACGGTCCGGATCGAGATGGAAGCAGGCGCGCCAGTATGGAGGGCGTGGCCTATCCGGGGCGGAACCGCTTGCCGGGGAGTTTGTGGGATAGGCGCGGATGGCCGGGGTCCAACCAGTGGGTGCAAAATTACCTGTTGAGAACGGCCACAGCGCGAAGTCTGGGAACGTTTATTATCACCAGGCCCGATCCTTCAGAATACACCCCCTCGCGCGGAAAAGACCTCGTGGTATCGTTTACGAGCCTGACCACCAGCCCGGACATCACGCCGATGGCGTATCCGGTGAGTACGGAAATCGAAGGTCAGTTGGGTGTGGGGATGGATCCTCAGCATCCGCTCAAGGGAATTCCGATAGCGGAGGCCAAGAACTGGTGGCCGGGGCAGCCGCATCCGGGTGCGGACAATATTGTGGAGATCCACAACTGGGATTTCCACACGTATATGAAGCCGGAGCACAAGCGGTTTGGAGAACTGGTGGCTATCGCCAAGTGGACGACGGAGGCCGGTATTCAGGGCACGAAGAAAATCTACCAGTGGACGTTTCGGGACTGGGATGACTTCATCATTGTGGAGAATGTGTTTGAGAATACCGGAGACTCCGATGGCGATGGCGTTGCCGATCTCAACGGCGGTGCCGGGCTGAATCTCAAGGATGTTTATTTTGCCTTTTACAACTATTTCTGGCCCACGGAAGGCGGGACAGCCAATAGAGACCGCGTAGATAGAGCGCGGGGCTATTACTACTGGTTGTTGCGCCGTCAGGAGTCGGAGAACTACGATGTGATCCAGGACGATGTGTACCGCTATACCGAGGCGGCCAATTATGGAACGGCCGACCCGAATCACGCGGATGTAGCCGATGCAGTGGGCATGAAGATGAGCTACGCGTTTGACTGGGACTCTCCGCTGACAGCGCACGACGATGCGGGCGATCCCCATCAGCCCGAAAACCAGTGCTGCTGGGGGCGGGTGAACTTCCAACAGCGCGGAGAACTTCTGGCTGGACAGTACGTGGGGGCGATTCCGATTGACTATACGCCGCCTTTTGTGAACGACGACTACGCAAATTACATAGCTCCAAAGGTGGCGGAGCAGCCCTTTGCCGTGCCGTGGTTCACTCACAAGGAAGAACCGGATATCAACCGGCATAGCACCGACGAGATCGGTATTGCGCTGGTGTCGGTGGCCAAGCCGGGCGAGCGGGTGAGTATGTACAATATCGCCGGACGCACGGGCTGGCCGGACAATCCGACTGCACCGCTGCCGGTGCAGGACAATCCCACGCGACGGGGCGAGACCCCCGAGCAACCCATGTCGCCCAACTGGCATGCGTTTTCTCACACTTATGGTCCCTACGATATGCAAAGGGGAGACCGCGTGAAGATCGTGATGGCTTTTACGGCATCGATGCCGGTAGAGGAAAATATGTGGGGCTGGCAGCGAAATATTCCGCAGAACCAGGCCGATTTGCACACGGACAAGGCCATGCGGAATTTGATGAAGCACGCGCAGCACGCGCAGGCGATGTACGAACTGGGCGGCGACGTGCCGCTCCCGCCGCCGGATCTCCACACCTGGATCGCGAATACACCGGCAGCTACGGCCCAAATTAGCTGGCAGAGTATCGACGATCTGGAAGATCCCGATTATGCGGGTACTGCTGAGGCCAAGGATATTGCTGGCTACCGGGTTTACCGCAGCGATTTTTACTTTGACAACTGGCAACTCCTGAAGGATATCAAGGTCGGAGATACGGCGCACAAAGAGGGTGATCAGTATTCTTACACCGACGATACATCTCTGGCTGGATTTGCCTATTATTATGCGGTGACGGCTTATGACACTGGTCACAGTACCTGGACCAGCAGCGATGGCACCAGGACGCTGTCCGATTTGCCACCAGCTGCCCAGCAGTCGGTACAAAGCGGGCTGGAGAGCGGATTGGCTGCTCCCGAGCAGTTCTTCCGGTATTCGTGGATACCCACGAGTCCGGCAGTGGCCGCTTATGCAGAGGCCGAACGCCTGGAAGCGAAGGTGTCGGTGGTGCCCAATCCCTTCTTGGCCGATGGTTCCCACGCCTATGAGGGATCGGATAAAATTCGGTTCGTGAATTTGCCGTCCAAGTGCAATGTGAAGATTTTCTCGGTTTCCGGAGATCTGATGTCGGAATTTGACCACGATAATCCATCGGTTGGAGAAGCGGAATATATCCAGCTCACCAAAGCGGTGACGGGACAGGTTCCAGCCGGGGTCTATTTCTTCGTGGTGAAATCCCTGACGCCAGAAAGCAACGGAAAGATCCAGCGCGGGACATTTGTGGTGGTCGGGGGATCTGTCAGGTAACCGGCGGGCGGTGGGTAGTCTCTGCCTATCGCCCCTCTGAATAAGGAGTGCAAGTATGTATAAAAAAGTTTTTCTCATCTGCATGCTCGCCACGACACTGATGGCTGTTCCAGCATATGCAGGTGGGCTTATTAAGCGGCCGGACTTGACAATCTTCTCGCCTCTTGCGGTGGCGCAAAGCCCTCGCGCCGTGGCAATGGGGAGTGCTTATGCAACAGCAGCAGACGATGTCAATGCCGCGTGGTGGAATCCGGCCGGGATGACGGGCGTGGAGAAATTGGAAGTGTCGTTGAGCCATTCGCAGTGGTTCGTAAATTCTACATTCAACACCGGGGCTATAGCTTATACAAGCGGTGTGCATACCATCGGGGTCAGCATCCTGACTTTTAAGCCAGAGGATGTGGAGGAGACCACGATTTTGCAGCCGGGAGGCACGGGTCGAACGCTCAGCCTGGGCACATCGGCCTTTAGTCTCATCTATAGCCGCAAGTTCACAGACAAGCTGTCCTTTGGCGTGCGATTTATGCTGGCTCGCGAGGATCTGGACTTGACCAACCACACGACTTTTAACGTGGATTTTGGCACCAAGTTCTACACCGGGCTTGGCAGCCTGAGGCTGTCGATGGCACTGCGGAACTTCGGAAAGGATACAGAGGTGCTGCGGCGACAGTTCCAGCAACCCCTGTCGTTCAATCTGGGGACCGCTGCCGAGGTCTATGGACAGCAAGGCGATCCGTTTTATATCACCGGGGCGGTTGATATGAACTTCCTGATCAACTGGGAAGAGCGCTACCATGTGGGCGGCGAAGCCTGGCTGGGCAATATACTGGCGCTGCGCGGAGGGTATATGTTCCGCTACGATTCCTTTGGACTTACAGCAGGTGCAGGCGTGAAAT
>JAPOXY010000197.1 GCA_026706845.1 Gemmatimonadota bacterium | reverse complement strand
AACGGCGCCACCTTTGATCTGCGTCTCCAGCCCCTGTGGGTGCAGTACCGTACCGCATTCTGCTACACCTACATAATCCAGAATCTCGTACTTCCCGGTTTCGATATCCAACTCAATCTCGATAAGTCCGACCGCCATCGCCGGGACAACGCCCTCGCGCTTCAGGTTGTCTTTGGCAACGCCGATCAGTCCCGTGCCCGCAAGCCCAGCCACTGCGGCTCTTGTCATGGCATGGATATCCTCTGGAGCCTCATGACCGTCGTACTTGCCTCCCAGTTCAATCGCGCGTTTTGCCGCATCTGCAAATCCCATGCTTTTGGATTTGTCCGTCTTATGCACAACACGCTCATCGGCCAAATCGTAATCGTCGGGAGAACCGCCCAGGTCCTTTGCCGCAATCTCCAGCAATTTATTTTTCGCGTCCATGGCTGCGACATAATTCGTGCGCGTCATCGTAAACGAGGTATTGCTCCCCCACTGCGCGTGATTCCACGGCAAATGACGGCGGCTGTCACCCCGCTCAATTACGCAATTTTCCCATTTACACGTCAGTACTTCGGCGGCTGCGAGAGACGTTGCAGTATGCGAAAAGGTGCCGAGATTGCCAACACCCGAATGAATGTGCAACTTGCCCTCTGGCGTCAGGCGCACCAGGCCATCATAACCATTTGAACCCGCGGCGTGATAAGCCTGTCCAATCCCCACACCAACAACCTTTGAGCCATTTCTCTGACGACTTTTTTGTTTTTTTTCTGCCCAATCAAAAGCCTTGCCGCCTTTGTCCAGTGCCTCGCGCATATAAACGCTCGTAACAGGTCCTTGCCTGCGCCCGTATTTCGAATCGTTATCGGGTGCATTGATGCGCCGAATCGCCAGTTGATCAATGCCCAGTTCCTCGGCTGCCTTGTCGAGGAAAGGCTCGACCACACAGGCGATCTGATTTTGTCCGGCACCGCGCTGGGCTCCTCTAATCGGCGTATTGGTATATACGGGAATCCCTCGAAAGCGCATGGCCTCGGGCGTATAAACCAGCGAAACCGCATCACCGGCAGCGGTCCAATCCCCACCACCGCGATAAGCGCCATTTTCCTGAATCACGTACATATCCAGCGCACTGATCCGCCCATCGCTGCGAAAACCAATTTTAATTCGCCCCTGAAAGCCGTGACGCGCAGACCCGATAAAATATTCTTCCGCGCGACTGATCCGCATCATCACGGGGCGCCCAACTTTTTTGGACATAAGCGGCGGAATAGCCATCACGGGATACGCCGTACCTTTAGAACCAAAACCGCCTCCGCAGTACTCCGCGATATAAACCAGATCTTCAGACTCCATCTGCAGGAGACGGGCCAGATCGCGTGTGGGACGGCTCTGGCTTTGCGTTGCGCCATATACGAAACACTTGCCGTTTTGCCATAA
This sequence comes from Gemmatimonadota bacterium, assembly GCA_026706845.1. Lineage (NCBI taxonomy): Bacteria > Pseudomonadati > Gemmatimonadota > Gemmatimonadota bacterium. The sequence goes on along the minus strand of JAPOXY010000197.1, from coordinate 20,800 downwards.
AGCCATGCACGACCGCGGTTCCATTGAATGATGCGGATTATTTGCCGTGACAAAGCTCTCATCTACGATCAGTTTCGCATTTTCAAATCCCTGGTCAACCTCGCCATAAGACCACTCAGTTGCGGGTTTGCCCGTAGGACACACATCCTTATCGACAAAATCCCCAGCAGTCCATTTGATTGTCTCGCTTCCCGAACGCCGGTTGCGAATATTGCCATCTTCGCGGGCATTTGTGCCGCCGGGATAGAGACTCTCCAGGGGATCGAGCGTAAAGGGAAGGGGTTCATAATCAATCGCAATTTTGTCAATTGCATCCTGTGCAGTCTGCTCGTCGAGCGCGGCAACCGCCAGAATCGGATCCCCTACATAATGGGGATTATTTGTCAAAATGGGATTGTTCGGCGCGTTTTGCTCGGGCACGTCATTAGCCGTTAAAATCCCCAGGACACCCTGCATCTTCATCGCTTCAGACACGTCGATATTGCGAACGCGCGCATGGGGCATTGTGCTCAAAAGCAAGCGACAAAACACCATGCCTTCGGCGCGAAAATCCTCGGCGTATTTTGCCTTACCCGTAACCTTTGCCGCCACATCTGGCGGCGTAAAATCCTTGCCAATCAATTGATATGCCATTTAAGAAGCCTCCTTTGCCGCGCGCATTACTGAGTTTAGATAATTGTCGTAAGCACCACAGCGACAAAGATTTCCAGACATGGCAACCCGCGCGTCTTCGCGGGTTGGACTCGGGTTGATCTTGAGCAGTGCCACAGCAGACATCACCTGGCCCGGCGTGCAAAATCCGCACTGGGGTCCCAGCTCTTCGATAAATGCTCGCTGAACCGGATGTAAGTCGCCATCTTCGCCTTCAAGGCCCTCAACGGTCACAACCGAACGGCCTCGAACACGGTGGGTCAAAGTCGAACAAGAATACATCGCCACATCATCGACCAGCACCGTACACGCACCGCATTCACCCCGGTCGCACCCCAGCTTTGTGCCCGTAAGCCCCAGCTTGTACCGCAACGTCATCGCCAGTGTTTCCTGCGGCAAAACATCAACGCGACGCACGCGACCATTTACATTGAGAGAAATGAGCCGCTCAACTGCACCCGGTGCGCTACCCATGTCGCCCGCGCAGCCTCCAAACACATATCCCATCGCAGAAATAGACGCGCCGGTAGCAATAATCCCTTTAATAAAGTCGCGTCTCGACATCCCCGCCCGCCCCATTGCCGCATCATCTGACAAAACGACCTCGTGGGAAAAATCTGTATTCATAGGGCCTCCTTATGCTTTTTATTTCCCTTTGCATCTGCGTTGAACATTTATAGAGAGAAAAAAACAGCCTGTCAACTCAGTTTTTAGCACTCGCTTTTTCCTCCGCTTCGATTAGCGCGGCGACATCTATACGCCCCGCATTGTGTGGGGGTTGCATAATAGCCTGCTGAAGCGGTGTCAGTTCATCCATAAATGGCGCGTATTTCGCGGGATCATTGCCACTGGGCGGGTTGACATATCCACCTGCGGCATAGCGATACAATAGAGTCCGTCGCTCGTGATCCGCAGTCCAGGGCATCGCGCCATGTGTCAGTGCCTCGGTAAAAATCACCGCTGATCCTGCCTTCATGGGAATATGCTTAAAACACCCCAAATCTCGTTCCATTCGGCGCACATCCGTCGGACATTCAAAATTTGCCTTGTGACTGCCGGGAATACACACAAACCCACCGTCGCCGGGATTGACATCGGCAAGCTGATAACACACGGCAATCAGATTATTCCACATCTTCCCATCCTTGCAGAAATACATATGTCCGCCCAAAAACCCACCCCCACCGTGAAGCAAGTGCCCTTCTGCTCCTCTGGTCATGCTAATCCCATTGGCATTGCCATAGCGAAATCCATTGCCGATCATATCGAGCATATAGTGCATCGTTGGCAAATGAGATAGCAAATCGCGGAAGGGTTGACACCACGGCTTTGGCCATCTCAAAATACTTCCGATATCCCCTCGTCCATGTGATCCTTCCAGTGCTATAGAAACCTCGCCGCCATGTCTGCCCACACCGCCCGACAACCTCAATTCTCCCTTGCGAATCCGTATTCTATCCCGATTGTGATCAATCGCCTCGTTGAGTGCCGCGACTTGCTCGGCAGACAAAATATCCTCCACGACCAGATACCCATTCACATCAAAAAAATACTTCTCATAAACGTCCATAACAACCTCCTCATGGATTCACCGAAAAATTATAACATAAATTTTAAGTTGAAAACTTCTGACCTTCGCCCTATTTTGCCCCGTCATTAAAATGCTTTACACTGGGGGATTCATGTTTGGTCTGCACATCTACGACGTGCTCACACTCGGCGTTTATCTCGTGGGTATCACCACCATCGGCCTCATTTCTTCTCGAGGAGTCAAAGGCACACTCGATTATTTTATGGGTGGGCGCAAGTTTGGCAAAGCCGTGCTCATCATGCATGCCTTTGGCACCGGAACCCATACCGATGCAGCTGTCAATGTCGTCGGTGCCTCTTACAAAATGGGGATGCGCGGGATATGGTATGCGTGGCTGCCCCTGTTTTGCACCCCCTTTTACTGGATCATGATGCCTCTTTTCAGGCGCATGCGTTATATCACCACAGGCGACTTTTTTGACGAGCGTTTTGGCAAAGGACTCGGCCCGGCATATACGGCCTTTGGTATCCTCTTCTACGTGCTCGCCATGGGCATTATGCTCGAAGGCACGGGAAAAATGGCAAGCGGGATTACCGGCGGCGTGCTCAGCACGGAAACCTGCATCATTGTCATGACAATCCTATTTGTATCCTATGGTCTGTTAGGCGGCCTGCAAGCGGCTGTAATCACAGACTTTATCCAGGGCATATTCGTCATCGTCCTGTCTTTTTTGCTCTGCCCGTTTCTGCTCGATCAAGTCGGTGGTTTTACCGGGCTGCATCAAACATTGCCACAAGATGTCTTTGGACTCACAGCGCCCGATGATCCACCGCCTGGCTATGACCGCATCTCAGTCGCATTTGTCATTATACTTACCATCAACACCCTGTTCAACATCCCCGGGCAGCCCCACTGCATGGAAATGGGCGGCTCTGGCAAAACAGAATGGGAAGGCCGCGTCGGATTTACCTACGGCAATATGATCAAACGCTTTTGCACCATCGCCTGGGCATTCATCGGCGTGGGGGCCATGGTTATCTATCCCAATATAGACGATCCCGAACTCGTCTTTGGCATGGCAACGCGCGACCTGCTGCCCGTTGGTCTCGTCGGTGTCATGCTCGCATCCATGATCGCAGCTGTTATGTCTTCTTGCGACTCGTTTATGGTCGCTGGCTCGGCACTCTTTGTCGAAAATATTTACAAACCCTATTTTGCGCAAAACAAAGAAGACCACCACTATCTCAATGCGGGGCGAATCATGGGCATCCTCATGGTCATCGCGGGCATTGTCGTGACGGAAATTTTTAGTAGCGTAGTCGAATTATGGCGTTTTCTCTCGGCACTCCCCGCCTTCTGGGGCATCGCCGTATGGGGCGGCATCTTGTGGCGCAGGTGCAATGGGTACGGCGCGTGGGCTGGCCTGATCAGTTCCGCCCTCGTGTGGTGGATTACCCGCAACTATTTCCACCTGGAGTTCATGGAACAAGTGATCTGGTACCTCAGCACAGGCGTTTTACTCACCATTGTCGTAAGCCTATATACACCCCAACACCCCAAAGCACTGCTCGACAAATTCTACACCACCTTGCACACACCCGTAGGACAGGAAGACAAACTCAGAGCACTGGGTTACGAAGTTCGGGACTGACAACCTCCCAGCCTCTTTTTAAAAAATGGCCATACAAACAGACATATCCGGGGAAATCCATCCCGATGTCCAGGATCGAGGGATCACGGTACGCGCAGTCATGCTCGGTATCTTGACCATTGCCCTCATGACGATCTACATCACGCATTTTGCGTGGAACATGATCAAAAACTACATGCCCGTATCGGCTCTGATTCCCTTTGTCGCCTGGGTCGGCATCAACGCCATACTCAAACTCGTCGCGCCAAAACGCGCCTTATCGCGCACGGAAATGTTGACCATCTTCTTCATGGTCTGGCTCGTGGGCAACCTGCCCACCACGGGCTGGGCAGGCTATCTCCTGGGCAACATCTCTGCTCCGGTACACCTCGCATCGCCCGAAAACCGCGTGGGCGACGTTATTGCCCCCCTGCTGCCCGACTGGCTCTTTATGCAAAAATCGCCCGTGGTCATCGGACAGCTCTACGGGGGATTGGAACCCAACACGTCTATTCCCTGGCAACCGTGGATTCGTCCGCTCTTCTGGTGGACTGCCGCCTGTTTATCCGTGGTCATGGCCGGTTTTTTTTGCAGCGTCTTGTTCTTCAAACAGTGGCACGAAAAAGAGCGCCTCACCTTTCCTATGGCCACCTTCCCCACTGAAATGTTGCGAGAAGAACCCGGCTATCGCCTGCCCGTCGTCTTTCACGCGCCTCTGTTTTGGGTGGGATTTGGCATTTCGACCTTTGTAATCTGCTGGAATATCGCGGGTTATTTTGTCCACACCCTGCCGCATATCCCCCTCTATGACCTCGCTGGACAAATGGCGATAAACATCGGCTATCACTATCCAAGATATTTTTTGCGCATGCAGCCCCTGATAATGGGCCTGGCATATTTGTGTCCGCTCGACCTGCTCTTTAGCTTCTGGTTTTACAATGTCCTCAATATTCTCAAAGAGGGGCTGATGAACCAGACCGGCATCACCGTGGGGTTACAGGGACAGCAAGCGACACCGGCAGAAATACTCAGCTTCGAATCCCACGGCGCACTCGTTTTTCTCGTCGCCTGGTCATTATGGGTATCGCGCAAACACCTCAAAAACACCCTTGAATGTGCGATGATGAGCAACCGAGCCGCAGACGATGGAACACCAGTCACCTATCGAACCGCCTGGCTCGGCCTCGCGGCTTCGGTCATATTCCTCGCGGGCTGGTGTCTGGCCGCAGGCATGGAACTGTGGGCAACCATAGTGCAACTCATCTTGATGTTCATCGCGCTATTCGGCGTTGCCAAATACGCCGCAGCAACCGGATTCACCTTTTTATCCCCCGGAAGTACCGGCGGACTGGGTGCCGATAAGGGAGGCAATGTGTGGATGCAGATGGGGGGCACGGCCAACATGTCGCCCGGCACACTCACGACAATCTGGATGATCAACCGCAATGGCTTTGCCGGTATGCCCATTCGCCTCACCGCCACCATGTCTGTCCCCCACTACTTTCGCATGCTGGGCAACCACCTCAAGCGCCATCCCATGGTCTGGGCCATTCTTCCCATCGCCTACATCACTGGTTGTATCACAACCGCCACAGATTCGCTGTATCGCAGCTACATGGACGGCGGAATGAACGGACCACTCTATTTGGGCGACTGGAATCATCTCGTGCGCCTGGTCCCTTATGTAGAAGGCTCGACAATACTCTACTTCGACATCGAAAAGCTGGGCGTGTGGCTCTGGGGATTTGCGATAGCGGGTTTTTTGACTTACATACGCACGCGCTTTTCCTGGTGGCCCTTTAATCCCGTAGCCATTGCCTTCCCCACGCGGCGCTATGGTTTTAGTCTTCTCGTTGTGTGGGCAACCAAAGCACTCATCATGCGTTTTGGCGGCGTCGCGCTCTACCGGAAATCCCTGCCCTTCTGGTATGGCCTCATGATCGGCTACTTGCTTGGCGTTGGCATCTCCACAGGCGTTGATGCCATCTGGTTTCCCGACGCAGGCCATATTGTGCATGGATGGTGAGTAGCGCTTGTCTATTCGTCCATCATCGCCTCTATCCTAGCTCGATAGCTCTCATTCTCTTCAGGCCATTCAACAATCTCAGAATCCGGCGCATTATTCTCTGGCAACCACTGTGCCAGAAGTTCTTTGACCTCGCGCAGTCCCGGACTATGCGCCAGATTTTCCCACTCCATCTCGTCATGTCTGTGATCGTAAAGCTCTTCTGACCCATCTGCATAACGGATATATCGCCAGCGATCAGACCGTATGGCATGATTGCCACGTCCGTGTGTGGTGATTGCGGGAAAGGGCCAGTTGCGATTGGGATTTTCCATTAAAGGTACCAGACTTCGGCCTTCCAATCCACTGCGATCAGACAAGCCGCACAACGCAATCAGCGTGGGGTAAATATCGATTAATCCCACGGGCTTTGAACAGGTGCCGGGCGAATAACCCGGAGCTGAAATAAGCAAGGGTACGCGCGAGGCTTCTTCCCATAATGTGCTCTTTTTCCAGTGGCTTTTTTCGCCCAAATGCCACCCGTGATCTGCCCACAAAACAATCGCTGTATCCTCTGCATAAGCACTTGCATCCAGCGCCTCTATCAATCGCCCAATTTGCGTATCCACAAAACTGATACACGCCAGATAACACCGAATCGCTTCCTTCCATTGCCCTGCTTCTACGATACGCGCATGCGGTTTCTGATTCGCCCATCGCTGCGCGATCTCGGGAACATCATCCAGATCATTCTCCAGTGTCTCTGGTAGATGGAGATCATTCAGGTCATAAGCTTCGACATATTTCCTGGGCACATGCCACATCAGATGCGGCAGCTTAAACCCACACGTCAAAAAGAAGGGTTTGTCATGCCTGGCCTGCAATTGCTCAACACAATAATTCACAGCCTTGTAATCCTGCATATCTTCATCGACAACATCCATGGGTCCCCAGTCCAGATTGCCCATACCCACCATGCCATTTACCGGATGATGATCGGGTCCTGCGCCGGAATGCGACTGGCTGAACAAACTCGGCACATAAGAATCCCACGACATTGGATCGGGAAATTTGCCGTGATATACCTTGCCACTGCCCGTTGTGAAATAGCCATTTTGCCGAAAGTGCTGTGGCAAAGTCACGCAATTTCTTCCCGCTTCCGAAAATCTGAGCGGCTGTCGATTGTTATAAACACCCGTAGTGGATGGCCGCAACCCACTCATCAAACTCGCCCGAGACGGGTTGCAAATCGGCGCCTGACAATACGCGCGTTCAAATACTGTACATCGCTCGGCCAACCGATTAAAATGAGGTGTCACAGCATTTGGAGCGCGATCTAAAAACCCCACATAGTGATTTAAATCATCAAACGAAATGAACAACACATTTGGTTGATCTTCTTGTACCATATTCTCACCTCTCAATAATTTGGACACTTTTTCAGAATAGCCACAGAAAGCACAAACTTTCAGACGCTCAAATTATTCGCGTCTTCTTGTACCATATTTTCATTTCTCGCATATAGGTTTGACATACCGCCTAATTTTTAAGTTTGCCTTTTACCTTTTACCTTTTACCTTTTACCTTTTTTGCGCCTTGTTGGACAAACTACAGGAGGTCCTCCGATGAACGCGATTGCCGTGATAGGAACGGGCTATATCGGTGGCGAACACATCAAAGCCATCTCAGCGCATTCCAATGCACATTTGCGAACAATATGTACAACGCCGCGCAGCGAACAAATCGCAAGAGGTCTGCAAGCGACATACGGCGCAGATAAAATATCGACAGAGTACGATAGCGTCCTATCCGACTCCGAAATTGACATCATTTATCTCTGCACGCCCAACTCACAACACGTAGCTCAAGCCATCGCCGCGCTCGACGCGGGCAAGCATGTCTTTGTGGAAAAACCTCTCGCCGTTACAGTTGAAGACTGTCAAAAAATCGTCGATGCAGCCAAACGATCCGGGCGACAAGTCATGGTTGGTCACGGCGCGCGATTTAGCAACATATTTGAAACCATTTACCACCTCGTTCACAACGGCACGCTGGGAGAAGCCTGTTTTGTGGAAGGCGATTACATCCACGACCTCAAACCCTTCTTACCTCTGCCCGGTCACGACTGGTGGATGGATACGGAAAAAGAAGGCCAACTGCCCATTATCGGTGGGGCCTGCCATCCTCTGGACCTCATGCGATGGCTCGCCGGAGAAATCGTTGAAGTCAGCGCGTATGGTATAAACAAAAATATTCCCGATGCGCCCTGGTACGATACGGTTATTGCGGGCTTAAAATTTGAATCCGGTGCCCTGGGCAAATGCCTGGTCTCTTGTGGCGCAGAAATTCCCTATAACCTCAACTTCAGCTACCACGGAACCAGAGGATCCATTCACAACAACAAACTCTTCATCGGCGGTATGCCCCACGTCGAAGAATGGTCTGAACTCCCAATTGAAATTCGCGCAGAAGACCATACGTGCCTCCAGGAACTCGACCACTTTCTATCCTGCATTGAGCGAGGCGTAAAACCGCTTATCGACGAGATTGACGGTGCGAGGTCAGTCGCAGTATGCTGTGCCATCATTGAATCCATTGAAAACAATCGCCCGGCAACCGTATTCTTGGATTTTTAGACTATGAATAATCGCACAAGCAGCATCCGCATGCACCGCTCTCTCACTACTCCGCTTCCAGAATACACTGAGCCTGAAGGCTTCACAATTCGCGCGCTTCAGCACGGCGAAGAAGAAGAATGGATTCGCATGAAAAATGAAGCTTTTGGCGAAGAAGGCGGAAAACCCTGGACCATCGACAATTTTCACACCACATTCACCCGTGAACCGTGCTGCGACTACAATCGCATTTTTGTCGGCCTCAAAGGCGATTATATGGTAGCAACTGCCAGCGCGTGGGAAGCCCATTACGGAGGAAAAGCAGTTGGCCTTATCCACTGGGTTGGTACCGACCCCAATTACCGAGGACATGGACTCGGTTATGCCATCTCACTCCGCGCCCTCAAAGAACTCGTTGCCCGCGGATATACCGATGCCTATCTCAACACGGCTCTCTGGCGTGAACCCGCCGTGCGCCTCTACAAACGTCTGGGCTTTCGCATCACCCCAAAAGCCGAAGACACCTGATCATCCCATCCAGTAAACGGAGAACGCGATGAAATCCCCTATTCGCATTTTGCTCGTTGGTTGCGGGCGCATGGCTTTAGGCCATGCCAGCGGTTTGGAATCCCTGGAAGAACTCGGCATCATTGTCGCCGGTGTTGATCCATCCAAAGACGCACGCAATAATCTAAAAACCCAATATGGTGTGTCAACTACCTTTGACAACCTCGACCACGCGCTGGCAAATGTGGAAGCAGATGCTGCAATTATTGCCGTACCCAACTTCCTGCACCGCGATTATACCATTGCCTGTCTGGAAAAAGGGTTGCACACCCTCATCGAAAAGCCCATGGCCCTCACCCTTGCAGATGTCGATGACATGATTGCTACAGCCGAAGCCAAAGGCAAATTGCTCATGTCTGGTCAGAGCCAGCGTTTTTCAACAGCGATTCGCCAGGTCAAAAAGCTACTCGAAGAAAATGCAGTGGGAAAAATTCGCCACGTCATCCACCGCAGACTTGGGTCGGGTCGCGGCGGCGACGAAAATAGCTGGTTTGCGCGTCAGGAATTGTCGGGCGGCATTCTCCCCGGCATCGGCGTTCACTCGCTCGATGTACTCTTGTGGTGGATGGATGAAAAAGCGGTATCCGTCTCGGCAATCGTGCAAAACATCGATCCACACCCCGATATCGACATCGAAGACGAAGTCTCCCTCATCGCCACAACAGAAAGCAATGCCATTCTCAACTGCGCCCTCTCATTTCACCATCGTGCAGGCACGGAATGGATCGTAATGGGCGATGAAGGCGTCATTCACCTCAACAGCACCAGCGGACCTTTATTGCTCAATGGAATAGAACAGGACGTACCTGAAACCGTTCACCTCGCTGGCGAACCCACCATACACCTCGAATTTCTCTCAGCTATCCGCGACAACCGCCCCCTCGCGCAAGCGTCAGCTCGTGATGTGCGCAAAACAATGGCACTCATCTTTGCGGCAATGGAATCGGGTAAAACTGGAAAAACTGTATCCGTTTCCACATAGCACCCAGTCCTCACAAAGCCTATCGCCTCACCGCCCGCCATCTCGCTGTGCCATATTCGCGCTGATTCAACGGCCCGGGTGCAGATTGTCCCGAACTGCCCATTTCCACTTCGCCGCGCATTTCGTCACCTGACACCGTTCCCACAAACCGATAAGATAGATGGGTTCCCTCAAAACGATGCTGGCTCGTAAATGCGATTTCATCACCATTCACAGAGCCTTTCAATGAATTTTTTAGCCAGCGCGTCTGGTGAGTACCCGTTAAAACGCCAGCAAGCTGCTCAATATCCACGCGATGACGCGCTGTTTTTCTCACCAGCGCGATTTCAATTTCCCATGCACCCGACACATCAACAGGTTCTCGCACCTTTTCTTTTTTGAGCAAAGGTGCGTGGGATAATGCATCGCGAATGTGTATGCCAACAATATCTGCTTCCCCAGGTTGTAGCGAAAATGGCAAAATAAAAATAGACGTATCTGTCGCCCCTCGATCATCCAGCATAATGCGTGGATCACCGCACAAAAGTTGTTCGCGCAATTCAAGCCCTGTCAGACCAATACGATCTCCATCCCAACGGATTTCCAACCTGGGAACATCCGACTGATCAGACGCGAGAATTTCAGCTTCTACACCCGATACACGCGTCACATGCCGCGCAATTGTCTCGAGATCGGCAATCCAGCCCTCGTATTCCGACTCGGGGTCGCGTCCCACCAGCAGATATTCTACGGCCGCTAAAATGCCCATAACCTCCTCTTTACCGATCTTCATCGCGCGTCCAAGCGTGTGATGCGGTGCTGCATGCACCCAGGCGGCCTCGACAAGGTCGCGATCGCCTAATAACAAGCCCGTAGGCTGAGGTCCGCGCAGGTATTTGCCACCGCTATAAGCGACCAAATTTGCTCCGCGACTGGTATATGGTTCGGGAGATTGGAGATGCTCCGACGCTGCATCGACCAGCACAGGGACACCTCTCGGACGCGCCATGTCAACAATCGCTTCAAGCGTCATATCCGCCTCCCAGGTCCCCAGCAAGGCGACCATAGCCACCTGTTCCCGATCGAGCACCGCATCCATTTCCCTGAGATTATCCACCTCCACGATTGTCACGCCCACCGAACGAATGGCGTGATCATAGGTAAATCGACTTGCTCTGGGCATGACGACCTCGCGCTTCATCCCACTCGTATCGGGCAACCGAAACATCAACTCGGGATCGCCACCTGTCACACAGGCTGCTGTTGCATGACACAGGCATGCCGCCGCGCCAGAGGCCACCATCCCCCACTCCGCTCCCGTGAGCAGGGCCAAACGCCTACCTACTCCCGCCATGAGTTCATCCATATTGACAAAAAAGCGCGAAGCAGCCATCATCGCTTCGCGCACCTGCGGCAACATCAGCGTCCCCCCGTGAATCGTTCGCGTACCACAGCAATTGATAAATGAACGCACGCCAATTAGTGAATAGGGATCATGCATTGTCGATCCTCCTCTTGTGCAAATTTTTAAATTGCGGCATAAGACAATCGTATTAACTTAAGTAGCCCGCAGATCCTTTTCAACATTATGAGAGGCAAATATGGCATACATCAAAAACTGGCGAGACCAGCAACCCGAAGTGGCGCACCTGAGCGCGATTCGCTGGCCGGGGTTAAGACAGAGAAATGCGACGCCCAAACACGAGGAAGACGACTCCCCGCAGTTGCACAACATTCAGGGCATCGTCAAACACGGACTTCAAGGGCGCAAAACCTCCGACCACCACAAACACCCGCAAACTGAACAGGCGTATTATATCATCAGCGGCAGTGGTGAAGTCCTCGTAGGAGAAGACCGCTTTTCCGTACGCCCTGGCGACGCCGTGTATTTGCCCGCGGATATTTACCATCAGATGTTCAACGACATGAACGACGAATGGCTCGAGCACCTCGTTCTCAGCAAAAATATCGACACCGAACCCGGAGGCGAATGTGTGATCCGCAACTGGGAAGACGTTTTACCCGTAAGCGATGGCGCAGGCGCGATTCGCTGGCATCAACTCGGCCCTGTCGGCGAAGAAAACACGGGATGCTTAAAATCCATTGCCTTCATCGACCGCGAAGCCGTACAACCCGGTCAGCAGAGCATTGCGCGATGTTATGACGACATAGAACTCGGCTTCTGGATTCTCGAAAACAAGGGCATCCTCGTCACATCCGACGGCGAACAGCACATCACCGAAGGCGATGTGGTTCACGTACCCCCCGGCACATCCTATCACATCAAAAATCCCCACAGCGAATGGTTTAGCTATATGATCATCGCTGCATAAAAAGAAATGATGAGTAAAAAAAAGCCCCATCCAAGATCGTGCAAGCGATTTTAGACGGGGCTTCTTTCAGTTGTCAGAAACGAATCAATGTCACCCCGTATGATTAAAAGTTTTGGTGGATAATTTCGGAATAAATCCTTAAATTTCACAAATTAGTCTATAATAATTATGTGGAGATTCCTTATTACATGTCCAAATACCGAGAATACATGGCACGGGTTCTAAATCATCCCGTTCTTAAAAAAAATCCCATTGCCCAGGTAGCACTCTATCTCGCTACCCTCTTTGTCGGCCTCTATATCTGCACAAAAGCGGCAATCTGGCTCGATGGAGCTATCACCGGGCTGCAAGGTGGGCAAGTCCTTCAGGGGGGAACTTTTTGGAAGGCACTTACCGTCACATTCCAACAACCCGACAATCCAAAACAAAAAATTGCAGTCACGGATATCCGTTTCAAGAATGTAGACCGCTTTTTACCCATCGCCGTAATCGTACACACACAGGGGCGTGATTCGACCTATCACGCTGGTACGCAACGCGAATGGATCGCAATACCCGACCTGCCCGTCGATAGCCTCGTCATTCGCACGCGCAACGCCAGCCACAGCGCGGTGATCGACGATTTGAGCTTTCAGTACAACAACCGGACCTATGCGATGGACTTTGACCAGACAGCCTATGGCCCTATTGCGCCGAATACACAGATGGTCGAACACAAGTTTGAGGACATCCAAATCGCGTTTACTGCCGACAATGCCGTACCCACGGTTGTTCGAGGCGGTGATTTGGCCGAATCCATCGGCCGCTATATCTCCAACATCAGCGGTCCACTTTCTACGGTTTTGATCTTGCTCCTGATCGCTTTGCCCTTCTATATGGTTGTGCGCTATGCCCAGGTTTTGTCTCATGACTTATCACCCGACCGCTTCTTCACCAATTCCGACGCACAAATCGTTCAGAATCAGGGCATTAACCTGCTATGGGGCGGGCAATACAACGCCGATTACGCCCTATCTGAAAACACAGAACTCTATGCTATTCTCACATCTGTCGAATCTGAAATCGCATCTGACCAGGCGCGATTGGTCGAGCGATGCACCGACAAAATCTATCTCATCTTCGATGAAATTGAGGATCGCCTATCCGAAGGATTTGGCATGTTGGGGCTCCTGTCGCTCTCCATGGGCCTTTTGGGCACGGTTGTTGGCATGATAGACGCCTTCAAAATTTTAGAAGACACCATGAAAGTAGGCGAAGGCCCTGCCCAAACCCAGCTCAAAATGGCACACTACATCAACTTTGCCCTCGTCACCACAGCCATTGGATTTCTCGGACGCATTCTATCCATGATCCTCATACGCAAAACCAAAGCCCGCAGTTTGCAACATCGGGCGCGCATGCTCAACCTTGTTCAGCACTTTTATCAGATAGATACAGGCGAGAGAAAAGAAATAGGAGATTGACGTGAGACATCGCAACAGGCGACCTTTGGCAGCACTTTTAGACACGGGCGAGGGGTTTATTGATGTCTTGTTTTTGCTGCTTACATTTTTTATTATCCAAAATGTGTGGCAAACCCATCTCGCTAATTTGCACAACCGCTTTGTCCACGCACAAAAACTCAATTTTATCAAAGCACCCGACGAAAAAGGCTCTGCACCCCACCCCACGGATGAGCGATTTTTACAGATCATCATCGGGAAGTCCTATGTGCAATTTGACAAAGGCGGCGTCGCCACCGAAGAGCACATGGTCTTTCAAGACCGCGCAGACAACGACGAGATTGGTATTGAACGCGCTGTATTTTTGTCCGTAAAAAAAGCTTTACTCGCACTACAAGCACAACATGGATTTGCGCCCAATGACATTTTGGTGCGCCTCTATTTTGAACGCGATGCAACCGTGACTTATACCGTTGGCGTGTACGACGCCCTCAACAACAGTGGATTTAAGACTGTGCAATGGGGGCTTGAAAGTCAAAAAAGAAAATTGTAAAATAGAATATGTCTCCCCGTGAAAAAAAATTGATCCAGAGCGCTGCTGAAAGCATGCGACGAGATCATCCCATACTCTTTGGCGTGTTATCTGCCACACTGCGCGCTCGCAACTTGTCTGAGGCGTGTCGAGCATGTAATTATCCCTCGCCCGAAGACTTTGCAAGTGACTATCATCAGGCCATCGAATATCTCTTCAAGCAGTTGCGAGACCTGGGGTATGTCCCCCCATCGAAAACCGACAGTTTTGAGGAGCGCATAGGTCAGATTTCGCCATCGAGCCATTTCAAATTGCCCTCACGCGAAATCATCAATCGCTTCTATAAGGGTCATATCCTTCACGAAGCGTGCGCGCTTGTAGCCAAACAGAACCATCTGGGACTTTCCAAGCTCTGGGCGCATTTTCCCTCTCGACGGCATGAAATAGAAATCGCCATCGCTCTTACCTCTGTCCAGCCTTCGCAATCGCAGTCCATCCGCTTACCCTATGCCCCTATTCAACGCACACAACAACGCTTTTTGCCCGCATTGGCCGGTGCATTTGCGCTGGGCATCGTATTGCTATTGGCACTCAGTCCTCCCCCGGAGGGACGGGCATTCAAAGCCATTGTCACAAATTTTGAAGAAATGCTCGTAAGTGCGCAGGGCATCTTTGACATGAGCAAAGACACACAGGAGGAAGCCAGCATAACAAAACCAGATCCTGAACCCCGGGTGCAGGCTACCCCAGAGCCAGCACCTCGTCCAAAAATCGCGCTACCAGACAAACCGAGACTGGCACTCGCCTCACTACCCGATATTCCGCGTCAACTCGACAGACCCTCGCTCAGTGGACTGATAACACCGCCCCGTGTCTCGACGCCTGATCTGGACAGAGGTCCAAACCCATCGACGTTTTTTGGTTCGCGGCCAGAAGTCCATGTCGCGCGCGCCACTATGAGCATGCCAGCGCACGCCCCTACCACATTGCCATCAACTGACGCGCGCGCGGGCGAAGATCAGCCCGAGCAACAAGCGGAATCCACCGATCTCAAAGGCTACCGGCCAGCGGGACGCATTGGTTTTTCCAACTTTCATACATCGGCTGGTCTCTCGGCAGAACTCGTGCGCCTGACCCGTATCCAGCGCACACTCTCTCAGCTGAAAACGCCTCAAAATAGAATATATGAAAATGCCCAACTCACATTGGCTCCAGACAAAGCCAGAATACAATTTGCCGACGGTGTTGCATTTATCCTCACATTTCGATTGGGCCGACTCGACGGCATTCAGATTTTCGCACGTTCGGGAATAGACAAAGCACTTCACATAGAAACCGAAGCGCGCCGGGGCATCCATTTTCTCAACCGCGCCCTGAGCAATTCGTGAGATCGCTTATGAAAAAAATCTTCCTTATCTTCGCTTTTTTGATTTTGCCGGCCCTTTCCTTTGCCCAGGAAAAGGATGACAACCTCGCCTATCAGTCTTTTGAGCAGGGCCGCAATGCTTACGCGCTTGGGCGATATATCGAAGCCGTCGCACATTTTGAGCGCGCGTGCAACCAGGCCCTCATTTTTACCAGTGCCTATTATATCTGGCTGGGCACGGCAGGCGAGCGTGCCTACGACACGGGCCAGGACGCGCCCAACCGACTGGACCTGCTCAGAAAAAGTGCAGACGCCTACCGCACGGCACTCGAGCGCGAGCAAGACCCCGATGTTCGCTACGAATTGGGACGTCTCACCGTCAAATACGCGATGGCGCGTGCCAACTTCGTGCTCGAGCGCGAAAACAACCGCCAACCCCTGCCGCTGGATTTGCCCCCGCCAGTATTGCGGGACAGCACCTGGATCCCCGCGCGCTTTCAACCCGCAACAATTGACTCCCTGCACCGAATATGGCATCTCGCAGAGGGTGGTCTGCGCGACATTTGGATGGCAATTCTCGGCAGAACGCAAAAGGAAATTGTCTATGCGGCGCCGCAACGCAGCACCATGAGCGACACCCTTCAGGCTTATTTAAGCGTCTATATCGAAAACAGCCTGAACCTGATCGAGACCGCCGGACAGGCCAATTTTGAAGGCATAGAACCCGATTTTTACATCCCCAAAATTGCCGCCGCATCTTCTCGCGGCGTTTTGGGCGATAACCCCGACTGGTTCAATCAAGTGCTCGCTGCCGCGCGCTTTGACGGCGGTTATAATATGCGCTGTGCTATCTACCGCCTCAAGGGATTGCGCCACAGCAAAGAAGAAAAAGCCGACCACGCAATCCACGCAATGCAACGCGCCCTAATCTATGCGAGATCCGACACCTCTCGCGCCGCCCTCTATCTCGACATGGCCTTCACCGCGTACCGAGACGACTTGCCCAGAGCCGTTGAATATGCCAAATACGCATACGCGCACAACCAATACGAACCGAGAGTGTGCGATACCTATGGCGGGCTTTCGCTCAGTTTGGCAAGTGTAAAACTCAAAGAAGGCGCGTACCGCGAGGCGATTTCAACCATTTATCCCGTGACATCCTTTGGATGGCAAGACCGCGGCGAAGCCCTGATCACCCTGGCGATTGCCTATTTCAACTCCGACCTGCAAAATGTGGGAGCGAGAGCATACCAGGCCGCAGAAATGGCCTATCGCATTGCGCCGGAACGCTACTGGAAAGAATTTCATCGCATCGCCAAAAGCCAGGGCAACTATGTGCAAGCGCGTCAACTCGAAGAAAAGCACAGCAGCGCGCTGCTCAGCAAAAAACAGGACACCTCCCCATGAACACCCTGAGATTCATTTTATTTTCCATCCTGTTGACCGCACCGCTCCACATCCAGGCTCAAGAAACAGAGCCTGCGCCGAGGATGCTTCTCAAAACGAAAATCCACATTCGCTCAGAACCCACAGGTGCTCAGGTCTTCATCAATGGGCAGGAAGCGGGTTATACGCCATTTGTCACGGAAAAGCTACTGGACATTGGCGATAAAATTCAGGCGTATGCACACGGCTACCAGCCCTGGACGCGCACATTTACGACAACCGTTTTGGCAGATACGGTGCATATCGCGCTCATACGTCAGAAAGCGCATCTGGAGATCCGATCTGATCAACTCGCGGCCTTAGGCGCAGAAATCCACCTTCGGTTTGCAGATCAAGACACGACCATCACCGGGTTTATCAACATCGGACGCGGCAATGTGGCTTATGAGTCGGACCTTTTTGTGGGTAAATACCGCCTCGAAATCAGCAAACCCGGCTTTAACCTCATCGAACAAGACCTCTTTCTGCCCCCGCGTGGCAAACTCATAGAAATTAGGCTTACCCGCAATCCGCTGCCACTCACGGAATTGTCCATCCCCGGTCTCGCGGATATCGCAGACCAATACCTCGCCGAAAGCGCGCAACTCCTCGCCGCTGCCCTGGCCATTGGCGAAACAGTCCCCGCGGTTGAAACCAATGCGTCTATCCGCCTCAGCGATCCGCGCCTGACGCCTTTTATCGAAGACCTGAAATACTATAGCCACCAGACGCGCGAATTAGAACGCACGATGCGTCTTATGGGAAAAAGTGAACGCGGCCTGCTCCGTGCGCTGTCGCAAATTGACGTGTACCGCGGCATTGTACTCGGCAAATACCGCCGCTTCTCAGAAGCTCACGCACTCTTTGAAGAAGCCCGGGGGCGTTCTCCTTTTCCCATTGAACAAGAACCCAATCCCCTTCCAGGGAAAAACGAGTCCCGCTTGGGCGATCTCACGCGCTTTGCCGAACAATGGCACACGCGTCTCGGCCGATTAGATGTCAACGTAAATGCGGCCTATCTCGCCATTCGCAACCTGCCTCCCAAAACCCTGCACTTTGAACAGGTGCGCTTTACGCGAGAAGCACCCGTGCCCCCGGCCACCTCCTCGCACGAACAGACCATGCACGACAGCCTCGTCGCCCTTGCCGAACACATCCTGAATGAGAATATTGCCAATCGCCAGCAAGAGTTTTCCATCACCCTTCCCAAAGGCCATTACATGCTCAAAGATACGCAAAACATGGCCATTCCCATTTCATTCCGCGTTTCAGATGTCCCCGCTTTTCTACCCATCTCACCGCGCGTCAGCCTGTGGTTGCCCACCGCCAAAACCGCGTCGGATACGGTTCGCTTGCAAACTGTAGTCGGGGACGAACTCGGTCCTATTGTTCAACCCGATCAGATTACTTTTGGCCGCGAATACGCACTTCTGGTCAAAATGGGCGATTACAAACGCCATCGCGAAAACATCATTCTCTATCCCATGGGCGGCATCAAACCCGTTTGGCCCGGCGTCACCGCCATTGCCGCGACCCCAGGTACAGAATGCATGTACTACAAAACAGGGAATAAAAAATTGGAAACATCTATCCTCGGCAACATCCAGGGCAAACGCAGTGGGATTCTCAAATATCTGCTCATCCCCATTGTCGGTATAGGCGTTGCCCTCGCGCTGTGAGAACACAATCAGGTCAAAAACAAAAAAGCACCCGAATAGAACTCGGGTGCTTTTTAAATTCCAATTCCTGTGATAGAGCCTGTCTCACAACCCAATCAAATACGACACCTTGAGCAGCACGGCGCGGCCGGTCTGGTGTAAATCGCCATCGGTTCCAAACCCGTGATCATAGACAAAGAAAATATCGCTGCCCGGGCGGAACCGGTAGTTGAGCAAAAAGTTTGCGCCCACGGACTCGCTGTCACTATTCCACTGCGCGAAAATTTTGAAAAAGAAATCGGTCGTAAACGAGTAAATCAACCGCGTGCTCAACGCCTGAATATTGAGATTGGCCTGTGGCAAGCGAATCCAATTGCCATCGTAAATCAGCTCAATACCCAATCTGCCATTGGGCCGATAGGCGTTCTCTGCCGTCACCCGATACAGGTGTCCTGTATAATAAGTCCCCACCAGAAAATCAAAGTCCAACTGCAATTTGCGATAATTTGCCGTATCCGGTCCCAGCCTGAACGATGTAAAAGTATATTCGTCCGGTGGAATGGCGACATCGGGTCGCTTGCGCGACGGTCTAAAAGTCCGCGTAACGACATCGCGGGTCCTCTCCACACGTACCAAAAAGCGATCAGCTGTCTGAAGGGCGAGCACACCGTCAAGTCTGAACCGCTGGAACGGCACCTCGCCTGCGTCGTCTTCAATCACCTGGATATCGGGTGTGAACCGCAAATTGCGGATATTGGCTACTTTGGGACGCGGCAAATAGGATAGATTGACATTGTAGCGCCGAAATCCCCGAATGCCACGCCGGCGATTGACAAACCCGGTCTCTGGCTCAAAATTGTCCTCCACATCCAGAACAGTTGCCGATCCCGCGTATTTGGTCCCGTTATACGAGAAGCGAAGATACCGAGCGTCATCCACATCCTCTTGCTCCGTATCCCAGGTACGCGCGTAAAACGCCTGCACATTGACCGCGGTTGAAGGCGAAAAACTGAAATCCAGTCCCCCGGCGCGATTGTAGTCGCCCCACCCACCTTCGGACACTTCGCTTTGTTTATTTACCCAGATAAACCCGACATTGGACCGCGCGAGCACATCGCGTTTCATCCGCAGGACAGAAAAATTCCTGCGCGGCAGCGTCTGCGTGTCCAGCGTCTCAGAATCCGTCAGAACATTTAACGCGCCAATGCTCGTGCGCCCGGCTTTGCCAGCCAATTTGCCTCCTGCGAGAATTGGCACGGGCTGCCCCCTATCCAGACCGATTCTCCTGCTGTAAAACAGCAGTGTTGGCGGGCGCCTATCTCCCCCTCGAGTTGACGCCGCCTCGCCAAAGTCAAACAACTGTGCCCCCTCCAGGAAAAACTCGCGCTTTTCGGGAAAAAACTGAGAAAACTGCGTCAAATTGACCTGCTCCTGGTCGGCTTCGACCTGGGCAAAATCCGTATTATAAGATACATCCAGCGCGAGATTGGGCGTCACGCCATAGCGCACATCTGCACCCGCTTCAAACGTGCGATTCTCCCCCTCATCGCCTGCAAAATTGCGCGAAGTCCCCGGCAACACATACGGTTTGACCTGAAAAAGCCGCTTTCTCTCAACAGCCTTTAATCCGCGCAACACACCCATATCTGTCATCTGATACCTCCGCCGGGGCGACGGCGTATGTCGTCCGACAATAAACGCGGTTTCTTCGTTCTTGTGTCCGATATAACGCCCCATGTTAATCCCCCATTCCATCTCATCAGACGGATTGAAACGGAGTTGATCAAACGGTATCGCTATTTCGGCAGTCCAGCCCATCTCGTGGCGCACACACCGCGCCTCCCAGATACAATCCCAATCTTCATTCGTCGTTCGCCCTTCATTTGACAAAAGCATATCTGCCCGCGCGCCGAGCGCATTGATAATAAAGAAAACCCCATTCTGTTTGTCATTAAACGGATCGAGCAACAACTGGATATTATCATCACCAGAAAGCTGAGAATCTCGGCGCATATTATTGGTAACAATGAGGCCGGGATTTTTGTCGTAACATTCAAAACCGAAATAAATTTTTTCATTATCGT
>JAPOXY010000196.1 GCA_026706845.1 Gemmatimonadota bacterium | reverse complement strand
AACCCAACACCGGGCGTCTCGTCCAGTACTACATTGCAATTCTCATCCTGTTCAATCCACCGGTCTGTAATATCCTCAACATAGAACTTGCGGGATGGAAACACATCTGCTGGATAGTTAAATCCCGGCAGCGTACCCAACGCCGCACAAATCCCGGCGCCAACACCGCTCTCCAGCATCCCGCCCACCCATGCATCCACGCCTGCATCGCGCGCCATATCGTGAATTTCCACAGCGTTTAACAAGCCGCCCACGCGCCCCGGTTTCACATTGATCACGCGACAGGCACCAATTTTCAGGGCGAGTTCAAAATCCCGCGGACGTTTTACCGACTCATCCAGGCACACAGGCGTTTCAATTTGACTTTGCAACTCTGCGTGTTCAATCAAATCTAAATGATCCAATGGCTGTTCAATCATCGCCAAATTAAACTGATCAAATGCCTTGAGCGTATCAAAATCTGCGTTCAAATCATATCCCGAGTTGCAATCCACGTGAATCACGGGATCGGGAAAAGCCGAGCGCACGACTTTGAGCATCTCAATATCCCATCCGTGTCGTACCTTCAACTTGATACGCGGATATCCCACATCCACAGCTCCCTGGATCAACGATAAAAGTTCATCAATCGTATCCTGCACACCAAAATCAGCACCACATGCCACCGTAGGATCAATTGCGCCCAGCGACTGCCAGAGCGGTATGCCCTTCAACTTGCTATCCAATGCCCACCACGCAGTCTCCACAGCCGCTTTGGCAAAAGGGTTGCCCTTAAACACCGCAATCCGCGCCATCAGTCCCGCCGCCGTCTCTATCTGCTCGCCCACCAGATGCGGCAAAAAAAATTCCCGCGCCGTCTCATAAACAGATCGGGCTGACTCGGCCGAATAAGTCGGCGCGTAAAACGGCGTAGCCTCACCCCAGGCAGCGGTTCCTCCCCCCGAGAGTTTAACCATCACCGAATGAATCGTCGCATCCTCGCCATAAGCCGTGCGCCACGGCGAAATCAGTGGCAACTCGACATATCGAATTTCCGCGGCATCAATTTTCACCGGAAACCTCACATCTTAAAAAAAAGAGGTTCCAGATACCCATCTGTCTGAACAGGCCCTGGAACCTCCCACAGAAATTTATTACACCTTATTCAACCACATCAAAATCATGGAAATCTTCACCGGCTTCGAGCGATAGAATTTCCAGCGCAGTTGCGGCGCCTTGCCCCGCGGAAATAATCGCCTGCGTGCGAATAAGGCGCGTATTCCAACCCACTGCAAAAAGCCCCTCAACCGAAGTGCGGCCATCTCCATCGGCAACAATACCCTTGTTCTCCTTAGCCAAACTCAGCCCCTCGGCCAATTTGCCCTCGGAGGGCCGCAGCAGGACCAGGTCGACGAGGCGGAGCGGACCTCGTTCCGCCAGTCGCCAATATGAGATACTTCCCCTCGCTCCGGCCTCCATCCGCCGTTGTAACCGCAAACCCGCCATCTGTCTTTTCGGCATCGGTCACTTCTACATCCTCAATTGTGCCGCCCAAATTCTGGACCTGTGCGCGCCCTACCCGCTGAAACTCACTGCCCGTCATCTCGGGAATACCCAGATAATTGTAAAGCATCGCCTTGTGCATTGGCGTACCATCTTGCCCGAACACCGTCACATTCTGACCATTCTTCGCCAAAAACAACGCGGCACTCAATCCCGCAGGTCCATCGCCTATAATCAAAACATCTGCCATAACATATCCTTTCATTTAGGATTTAGCTATTAGATTGTTGACTCTTCTATCCAAATTAGTATCCCTTACTCGATTCATCCAGTAATTTTTCCAGTGCCTCGGCATCTGTAACCGGTTCAGAGCAGACAAAATTGCGACAAACATAAGCCGTGGCGCGTCCGTCGATCATACCGCGATTTTTCAAAAGCGGAATAGCGTCGGACACCGTGTCGCTTCCCCCGCACAAAACCACATTGGGTCGCCAGGTTTTATTCACCACATTGAGCAGTGCAACCGTATCCGCTCTATCTCGATCGCCCAAAACAGCGACTTCAACTGCCCCTTGCAAATAGAGATCCAGGGCACAAACCATATTGCCAAAGCCCGAAGGCACCTCCCGAATATGCCTGCCAAAAAGATGCAAAATACGGGCGGCCATATCCCGCCAGTCTTCGCGCTCCAGCAGCGTTCCCAATCGCAGCAGTGCCATCGCCCCCATCGAATTACCAGAGGGCGTGGCATTGTCAAAGGGATTTTTTGACCGCACAATCAGCTCCTCGTGATCTTTTCCCGTATAGAAAAATCCGCCATCTTCATCATCCCAGAACTGATCGATCATCACCTCCATAAAATCGCGAGCAGCAATGAGATAAGAAGGCTCAAAACTCGCCTCGTACAGATCGACTAACCCGACGATCAAACAGGCATAATCATCCTGATAGGCATTGAAACGCGCCTGTCTATCTTTACAGGTATGCAACAAAAACCCGCGATCCGTACACATATTCTCCAGGACAAATTGAGCCGCATCTGACGCACTATCCAGATAAACGGAATCGCCAAATGCCCGATACGCCTGTGCAAAAGCCGAAATCATCATTCCATTCCAACTCACCTGAATTTTTTCATCGCGCCCGGGTTTTACACGCTCTTCTCGTGCCTCAAACAAAATCGCACACCTGCGTGCCATTGCGTCTTCATCCACCTCATGAACATGCGGAATATTCAGAATATTTTTCCCCTCAAAATTACCTCGCGCCGTCACATCGAAATACCGACAAAATACCGCCCCTTCTTCTTCGCCCAATAAATCCACCACCTCCTGTGGCGTCCACACAAAAAACTTGCCCTCTTCCCCCTCGCTATCGGCATCTTGCGTAGAATAAAAACCGCCTTCTGGCGCAGTCATCTCTCGTCGCGTATAATCCAGAATTGATTTAGCGATACGCGCAAAAAGCGGTTGCTCTGTCACCTGATAAGTCTGCGCATAAAGTTGTGCAAGCAGCGCATTGTCATATAGCATCTTCTCAAAATGGGGCACGAGCCAGTAGCGATCCACAGAATAGCGGTGAAATCCCCCACCGAGCTGATCGTAAATGCCCCCGTGCGCCATTTTTTCGAGCGTCAAAGTCACCATCGCGAGTGCCTCTTCGTTCCCCGTACGCAAATAGATTCGCAAAAACACGTCGAGATTCATCGCATTTGGGAACTTGGGCTGTGTGCCAAACCCACCATTTTGAAAATCAAAATTCGATCTGATCTTTTGAAATGCACCATCAAAATCCACCTCACTCAAATCATCTGCCAACGCATCAATACGCGCCATCGCCCGCAAGTGCTCGTGCAATCGATTCGCCACATCTGCGACATTATCACCTTTTTCCCGATAATGCCTGGCAACGGATTCCAGAACCTGGGGAAAACCCGGTATGTTGTGCCTGCTCTCAGGCGGAAAATACGTGCCTCCGTAAAACGGAACGCCTTGAGGCGTCAAAAACACACTCATAGGCCATCCACCGGAACCAGTCATAACCTGCACCGCATTCATGTAAATTTCATCGACATCGGGGCGTTCTTCTCGATCGACCTTCACATTGACAAAATGCGCGTTCATAATCTGCGCGATTTCCTCGTTTTCAAAACACTCGTGTGCCATTACATGGCACCAGTGACAGGCTGCATATCCCACACTCAAAAAAATGGGCTTGTCTTCGGCAATGGCCTTTTCAAACGCCTCTTCTCCCCACGGAAACCACGCAACGGGATTGTGTGCATGCTGCAACAAATACGGACTGGTCTCGTGGATCAATCGATTGGTATCTCTTCTTTCGTCCATCACATCCTCACCTGAAAGACAACACTGTTGTCAACGGTCGTCCCGGTTTCATCTTTTGCAACGTCTCATATTCATACCCCTCCCACCGGTTAGACCACGTATAAATCTCTTCAAAAACTTGTGACCGCACATAACGACCACCGGGCAATACCACTTCGAGAACCAGATTGCCAAGCGTTATCTCGCTTCCCTCCGCTGTTTCAATACGCACCTTGTTTTCCATTTGCAAACAAGCGAGCGCGTTGGGGGGTAAAGACAGGCGACTCGGCGTAAAATTATCTGCGCGCGGCAAAAGACCAATCTCATTCCCATTGAGAAATACGCGCGCATCTCCCATACTATCCCAGGCACAAAAACGGAGAATCCCCTGGCGAATACGCTGTAAATTTGCTTCAATGAGTTGGGCAGGAGGCGCGGGATCCATCGACCAAAAAGTCTGAATGTCGCCAGGACGAAACCAGCGTACCAGAGCCTCAGCTCCGCGGTTAATATGATGCCATTCCACACGCGCCTGGCCCAGTGAAACATATCCCATAAACCATCCTGGAGCTGTATTTTCAATATATCCAGGCCAAACAGCCATGAGATCATCTGGTGTGGGCAAAAGGGCTTGAACGTGGTTGAGCGGAAGCGGCGGCGCGTCAGACAATCCAACCAGAGCACCCATACACTGCAACACCGGCAAATAGGGCGTGCGGTGTAACACAATGCTTTGATTGTGTGAATGCCCACAAAAATAGGCATCAATCGCGTGCCGAGATAAAAGATTGACCATATCCGTCTGAAAATCGCGATTATAAAAAAAAGCGCGTGCCACTGGCCATATAGGATGATGCCCCAGCAAAAACGACGGAGCATAAGCATTTTCTGCCAATACGGCATTGAGCCACTGACATTGCTCAGCATTCCAAAACGGCGTATCTAGAACAATAAACTGGCAACCATCCACCTCAAACGAAAAATAATGCGCTTTGGGCACCTCACCTAAAAACTTTGCAATACGCGGTCCCGCAACCTCATCAAAAGCCGCAACACCATCGTGATTCCCACGAGCGATGATCAGAGGAATATCACAGGTGGCAAAAAAATCCAGTGCAGCCTTGAGATTCTCGCGGTGGCGTTCTGGATCCAGTGGCGGTTCGGCCACATCGCCAGTCAAAACCATAAAATCCGGTTTGAGATCGCGCAGAGCATCCATCATTGGCGCAAGCGAATAGGTCACATTTTCCACATACCCCTCAGTACTGAGCGGTCTTGTCGCGTCAAACGCCTGCCCGATAAAATCCCGCGTTACAAAATGTGTATCACTCACAACCGCAAATGAAAAAGGCCGCTTGAGATGTTTGATAGACTCAGGTATCACAGAACCCTCCCATTGCAATGGAAGAT
>JAPOXY010000195.1:10210-15182 GCA_026706845.1 Gemmatimonadota bacterium | reverse complement strand
ATCGGAAATTGGATTGGGTGCCTTTCCCATCTCGGGAAGACAACAGCGAGCAGATGGAAGCATTGAAGTGTGGTCGGGTACAAGCGATGCGGAATCCATCGCACTGATCCATCGCTGTGAAGAACTCGGTGTGAACTTAATCGATTCTGCGGAAGGCTATGGCGACGGGCACAGCGAAGAACTCGTCGGACAAGCCCTACAGGGACGGCGAGACAAATGGATCATTGCGACCAAAGTGCAGCCAAACCGGGACATTGACCAGAACGATGAGCAATCAGTACACAACCGGATTGTCGAAGCATGCGAAAACAGCTTAAAACGCATGCAAACGGACTTTATCGACATTTATCAACTGCACGCAATCCCGTACGAATGGGCCATGCCCGCCGTAATGAAAACCCTCGAAAAATTGCAACGGGAAGGCAAAATCAGATGGTACGGTATCTCGACCAACAACCGGGAAGCCATCGATAAACTGCAGGCGCTGGGACCCATCCACATTTTGCAGATCGGATACAATTTATTGGAACGCAGTGCCGACGAATTACTGCACTGGTCAAAAGAACAAAAAATAGGCACACTCATCCGCGTACCCCTTGCAAAGGGCCAATTGACCGGAAAATACTTTGGACAGAATGCCGAGAAAATACCGCAAAACGATTTGCGTTACGAACGATTTCAACGTCCTGCAGTGCAAGAGGGATTAAAAAAATTGCCCGAACTTTTGTTTTTGCAAACAGCGCAGCGAACCATGGCACAGGCAGCTCTGCGATTTGTGTTAGACCACCCCGGCGTATCCTGCGTCATTGCTGGCGCAAAAAATCGACAACAAGTTGAAGACAACACAGCAACGTCAGACATGCCACCGCTCACACACGAAGAACTATCTCGCGCCCTTCCCATCGCAGATGTGATTGGCACAGCGGGATGGATTGGGTGACAGCGGTCAGCAGCAGTGTCATCTCTAAAGGGCAACCACAAGAAATTTTCCCCACAAACTGGGGCTTGAATAACTGGGGTGCAGTTAAATGCGTTTTTTCAATACAGCTGGACCTATCAAACCGGATATGCATTACTATGTCCCACCGTTAGAACGGATTGACTTCGACGAGGTCATGCTGATGATTGAGCAGCAAAGATACTTTGTCATGCATGCACCCCGACAGACGGGCAAGACATCTATACTGCTGGCACTGATGGACGAACTGAACAGCAGCAGGCGATATCGTTGCCTATACATCAATGTCGAAATCGGCCAGTCCGCACGCGAGGATGTTGGCGCGGCCATGCAGGCGATACTGGGGCAATTGGCTTCGAGAGCAGAACGCATTCTGGGCGAGCGAATCGTGAAGAAGGTCTGGCGCGAGGCCCTTGAGAAATTTGGCCCCCACGGAGCATTACAAGAAGTGCTGAGCCACTGGACTGCGGCCGACAATAGGCCGCTGGTGCTGATGATTGACGAGATTGACGCGCTGATCGGCGACACCCTCCTTTCCGTGCTGCGGCAACTCCGTGCGGGCTATCCCGACCGCCCGTATCAATATCCACAAACCGTCATCCTGTGCGGCGTACGCGATGTGCGCGATTACCGCATCCAATCAACCGCAGAAAACGCGATTATCGCTGGCGGCAGCGCGTTCAATATTCGCACTAAGTCCCTGCGTCTGGGCGATTTCACACGAGAAGAAGTGCAAACACTGCTGGCGCAACACACTGAGGAGACGGAACAAATATTTGCCGAGAATGCCCAAAGCACGATCTGGGAACTGACACAGGGACAGCCCTGGCTCGTGAACGCCCTGGCCTACGAAGCTTGTTTTGATAACAAAGCCGGACGAGATCGCAGCCAACTCATCACTGCCAACGCGATATGCGACGCCCGCGAACAACTCATCCTGCGCCGGGAAACGCACCTCGACCAACTCACCGACAAATTACAGGAAGAGCGCGTCAGGCGCGTAGTCGAACCCCTGTTGAGTGGCGCCGAATCCACCGAGGCGATTCCCCAGGACGACGTAGAATATGCCCGCGATCTGGGCCTCTTGCGCCGGGAAGGTCCCATCGCCATCGCCAATCCAATTTATCAGGAAGTCATCCCCCGAGACCTCACCTATACCACGCAGGAATATCTTGTTCAAGACACAGCCTGGTACGTAGATGCAGATGGCCGCTTGTGTCTCGACGATCTACTAACCGCCTTTCAGGAATTTTTCCGCGAACATTCGGAACACTGGGTCGAGCGGTTCCAGTACAAAGAAGCCGGTCCACAGTTGCTGCTCCAGGCGTTTCTCCAGCGCATCGTCAACAGCGGCGGACGGATCGAACGCGAGTATGGCCTGGGCCGCATGCGCACAGACTTGTTGATCTTATGGCCAGCACTCAGCGATACTCGCCCCGATCAAGCGGTTCAAAAGGCAGTAATCGAATGCAAACTGCTTCACAAGAGCCTGGAACAGACCGTGCGTGAGGGCCTCAAACAGACCCATGCCTACATGGATCGTTGCGCAGCAACCGAAGGCCACCTCGTCATCTTTGACCGTAGCCCGGACGTATCATGGGACGACAAGATATTCCGTCGCGAAGAGGACATAGGGAATGCGAAAATCACTGTGTGGGGGATGTGATGAGAAAAGCATCCGTAGCAATGATAAGAGATAGACACATGAAAACCTCTGTTCTTCGTTTCGCCATTCTCGCATTGATGGGTCTTATTCTATCGCCGCTGGCCATCGCCCATGAGTTGCCTTCGCCAACCGATAGCGTGCATTTCCAGCCCCTGGATTACGACAGTGAGAGACACGGTCACCGCCCTGCGACCAAACAGCTGGCGGGTCTGAACGTCGGCGAACCACGCACGGTAAGGATGATCTACTTTTTGCCCAATGATCGCCCGTTTCGTGCCCACAGGGTTCAACAGATGAAAGATGAGATTCGCAATCTTCAGGCATTTTTCGCCGAGCAGATGCAGATGCACGGCTACGGCGATAGAACCTTCCGTTTTGAAACCGATGAACAGGACGAACCGCTGGTGCATCGCGTGGATGGTCAACAACCTGACAGTCACTATCTCTATGATACGAGAGGTACTGTGCTTGACGAGATTGAACAGGTGTTTGATCTCTATACGAATATTTACTTGATCTTCATTGACAATAGTATAAATGCAATTGGTCGAGGTAGTCGGCGTGTGGGAGGTGTCGCGAGCCAGACGAGCAAAAATAGTGGCTCTGTATCGGTTCCTGGCAAAACTAACTGGAGAACAGTGGCTCATGAACTTGGGCACGCCTTCGGATTACATCACGATTTTAGGAATGACGCGTACATCATGTCGTATGGAGGCTATCAACGTAATTCTCTATCTGCATGCCATGCCAAATTTTTATCCGTACATACCTACTTCAATCCCGATACCCCAATTGAAGAAGGGTCGCTGCCCACTATCGAACTCATTTCGCCATATGTATCCGGCAGGGGAACAAGAGTCTCTATCCAGCTTAAAGTTAGAGATCCTGATGGAGTTCATCAGGTGCTCCTCACTAACGGTGGCAGCAGCAGGAGAACGTGTCGTGAATTAATGGGTAAAAAAGATGCCGTTGTTGAATTCTATTATTATGATGTTATTCCACCTGATGGTGTTACGAGTCTTCCCAACCCCACTGTACATCGGATTTCGGTACAAGCCGTTGATATGAATGGGAATCAAAACCGCAAGGCGTCTTTTGTTCTTGATGTATCTAAGTGGCCGCGCCCTCATCCTCAAATGCTGGAGAAAATCTCCGGCGAGAAGCAACAAGGATCACCCGGTGTACAATTGGTCGAGCCGTTTGTGGTTTCGGTGCTGGATCAAAACGGATCGGCGATTGCCGGGTTGGGTGTCACCTTTGTGGTTACCGCAGGCGGGGGAACGCTCTCTGTTGAGACCGCCTTCACCGATGCCAAGGGCCGCGCCTCCACTACGCTGACACTCGGGAACCATCCGGGGACCAACACGGTTGAGGTAACGGTGGCCGGGCTCGTCTCCGAAATCTTTACCGCAAAAGCTTTGGCTACTCCCGACTTTGATGGCGATGGTACTGTTGGTATTCCCGATTTCTTGCTCTTTGTAGATCAGTTCGGATTAAGTCAAGGTGATGTGGGATATGACGTGCGGTTTGATCTGGATGGTGATGGCACAATTGGGATTGGCGATTTTCTAATCTTTGTCGAAGACTTTGGTAAAAAAGTGCCATCCAATTGACCTGTTTGCGCGTCCCCACTACAACATTAATCTGCAGGAGGATTATCATGAAAATCACCGCATTAAAAACATTCATTGCGCCCACAACGGGAAATTTTTTCGTCAAAGTCGAAACAGACGAAGGAATTTATGGTCTGGGAGAAGCGGGCGTAATACGTCGCGGAACCGCGATAGCCGAAGTGATCCGCTCGTTTTCCCCAGACGTTATCGGGCAAGACCCCTTTCGGATCGAATATTTGTGGCAGGTCATGTTTCGCGGCGGATTTTTTCCAGGCGGCGTGGTACAGTCAGCGGCAGTGAGCGCCGTTGACATCGCGCTCTGGGACATAAAAGGCAAAGCTCTGGGCGTACCTGTCTATGAACTACTGGGCGGAAGAACCCGCGACAAAGTGGCGTGTTATCCGCATGTTGGCGATAAGTACAATATCGACCGCCTGGTCGCAAATTGTGTGCAACGACAGGAGGAAGGCTGGAAATTTGCCCGCTGGAGCATGAGCGATCCCACAGATCCCAGTGTATTTGAACCTTCGCGCGCCGTGCGTTATGGCATTGAACAGGTAAAAGCCGTGCGCGAAGCCTGTGGCGATGAATTCGAAATCTGCGTCGATATTCACACGCGACTGGATCCCACCTGGGTAATTGCATATTGCAAAGGCGTGGAACCCTATCGCCCATTTTTTATCGAAGACCCATTGCGAAGTGAAAGCACACAGAGCCTGCGACTCGTGCGACAAA
>JAPOXY010000195.1:0-9881 GCA_026706845.1 Gemmatimonadota bacterium | reverse complement strand
GTCCCCGAGGGACCGGGATTGGGCATTGAATTTAACGAAGAAGCGCTTGCAGACGTATCCCCTCCCGAACCCTCTACAGGATCGGGATTCCGCCGCGCGGACGGATCGTACACAAATTGGTAAAAGGAGCATAAAAGATGCGGAAACAACACCCCGGCTTATTCGCACTAATCGCTTGCATTCTCCTGCAGCCGGCCGCGGTAATCGCCCAAACCTCATTCCAATTTCAATACGGCAAACTCACAAACCCGTTTTCCGGAGCCGCGGAATACACCTCTATCCTCACCCTGCAACAGGCAGCGCAGTGGCAATATGGCGACAGTTTCTTTTTCATCGACTTTCTGGAAGATGGCGTTCCGGATGGCTTCAACGACAAAAGTATCTACGGCGAATGGTATCCGACCCTCAGCATTGGCAAACTGACGAACACAGAGATCAGCATCGGTCCCATCAGAGATATTTCTATAATCGCTGGATTCAATGCCGATTCCGATGCCAATGTCCTCAAATACCTGCCCGGCGTCCGGGCTTCGTGGAACGTGCCTGGCTTCTTCTTTGTCAACACCGACCTGACCGCCCTGATCGACGCCAGCAGCGGCACAGCGCACGGCGGCGCGCCCACAACGAGCAACAGCTTTGTATTCGACATCAATTGGGGGGCTGCCTTTGGAGCCGGCGGTCAGTCCTTCGGTTTCTTCGGTCATGCAGAATACATCGGTTCTCAGACCAACGAATTTGGTAGCGAAGTCAAAAGCTGGCTCCTCGTGCAGCCACAACTCACATGGGACTTGAGCAAGGCAATAAACGGCGAGGGCAACACGCTCTTCGTCGGCATCGAATACCAGTACTGGTGGAACAAACTCGGCACCACCACTACCGAAAATGTCGTGCAATTACTGATCGTGTGGCAACTCTGATTTCTTTGAAAAAACAAAAAGGAATTTCACCATGAAAGTGCGAATCGGCATCATCGGTTGTGCGCGAATACTAAACGCCCATTTGCGTGGCTATAAAATCCTGCAGGAAAACGGTTTTGGCGATCTCTTTCAGATCACAGCTTTGTGCGCACGCAAAGAAGAAGACGCCCACCGCTTCCGAAAGCGAGGCGAGGGGCCCGGTCCTCGTCCCGCACCTGTAGATGCCCCTGGAGATCCGCTCAATGCACCGCATTCATTTATCAGTGACCTGCATCCCGATAGCGATGCAGAAGTGTACACCAACTACAACGAAATGTTGGAAAAGGGCAAAATCGACGCAGTGATCATCTTGACCGGACACGACAACCACCACAGCATCGCCATCGACGCCCTGAGAGCAGGCAAACACGTCTCGGTCGAAAAACCAATGGCAATCTCGGTCAAAGCAGCCCAGCGAATGTGCGAAGTCGCCGACGAAACCGGACAAATTTTGAGCATAGACGAAAATGTGAATTTCAATCCCTCTACCTGCGCCAGTCAGTGGGCAGTAGAAAAGGGCCTGATTGGCGATGTACAAATGCTCTATCGCGGCGTCATCGGATTTCGCAATTCGCGTCCAGACCTCGTGGCCGCGCGAACGCCCTGGCGTCAGAGCAAACTGGGCGCGGGCGGGGGTGTTGCCATCGATCTGGGCGTCCACCTTTTTAACGGCGTCCGCACAATTTGTGGACCCGTAAAATCCATTCAAGCCCTATGGCGCACGCTCGAACCGGTGCGCGTCTTGATGTCCGACGACGACCGCGCCGTAGTCGATCAAATCGAAAATCAAGTAGATGATGCTTTTTTTGCCAACTTTGAATTTGAAAACGGTGGCATCGGGCACATGGCTGTATCGAGAAGCGCGCGGGGAACACAGGTCGGCGTACCGGGCGGCACGAATATTTGGGGCAGCAAAGGAGCGATTTCAGACGGCCAATTATTTGGCGAAGACGGCACATCGGAAGATGTGGAAGACCGATTTCAACGCGAAGCCGATCCATCGCGCATATCCGAAGCCATGCCGCGCGGAATCACCGACGCATTTGCGCTTGAAAACCTGAACTGGCTGCAAGCCATCGCAAACGGCAAACCCGTCCAGATGAGCGGCGAAGAAGGCACTATCGATCTGGCATTGAGCTATGCGATCCTCGAATCGGGATTGCTCGGACGCGCCGTCACCTTAGACGAAATGCTAAAAGGTGAGGTGGATGAGTATCAGAAAGAAATTAACGATTACTACGGATTATAATCCTGGAGCACACGATGAAAATCTCACCAGAACACCGGCAACAATTAGACGAGCAGGGCTATGTGATCATCCCCGATGTGCTCTCTGAATCCGAGATAACGCACTATCGGGCACTATTGTTGCGCCTCGCTGAACAAGAGCGCGGAGACGGCTCGGGCCGGGTACATACCAGTGGTAGGGGCCAGCATGTGCGGTGGCTGGTGAACAAGGGCAAACCATTTGAAAAGCTGGTGGCGCATCCCAAAGTCGTGCCCTATTTTGAATATATGCTCGGCGAAGATTATACCCTCAGCACACTCACATCAAACGTGATTTACTCAGGTGCCGAAGACAACGCGTTTCACGTCGATAATGCACTGGGCAAAATGCCCGAACCACTGCCCTCGTTCCCCATGTTTGTCAACACCCTGTGGCTCCTGAACGATTTTACCCCGGAAAATGGGGGCACGCGCTTTGTGCCCGGCAGCCATAAGTTCTTAAAAAAGCCCCCGCCAACAGACCATCCACACGCGCTTTGCCATCCCGACGAAATGCGGCTCTCAGCCCCAAAAGGCTCGGTATTCTTGTTCAACGGCGCAATATGGCACGCCACAGGATCCAACCGCACAGATGACGCCCGCGTGTGCTTGATCTGCTTCTGCTGCCGGTCATTTCTAAAGCCCATGTTCGATTTTGTACACTATCTCAAACCCGAAGTGGTGGATCGAGCCACTCCGGAAATGAAGCGCATCTACGGATTTAATTCTCAACCCCAGCCGCCGGATGTGCGCGATTAAACTGATCTCACAGGATTACGCATCAATCGCGCCCCCGATTCGCTATTTAATCGGGGATATTTTTAGATACTCCAACAAAAGAGGCAAGCCATGAAAATTACCGACGTCAAAGCCACAACATTAAAAGGCTACAAAGATTGGAACTACGTGAAAGTAGAAACCGATGCTGGCATATCGGGCATAGGTGAAGCGCATCCGGGCGAAGGCATAACCGATGCGGTGACAAAATGCTTGCGCCCCATGTTAATCGGGCAAAATCCCCTGAATGTCGAGCCACTCTACACCCGAATGCTCGACCGCAGCACCGGGCAATCTACCGCCGGGATACTCCTCGGCGCAATCGGCGGCGTGGAAACAGCACTTTGGGATGTCGCGGGCAAAGCCATTGGCGTGCCCATCTATCAATTACTCGGCGGAAAATATCGAGACCGACTGCGGATGTACGCCGATGTGGGCAGGGGACGAAATCGTACAAACACCCCCGAGACATGGGCCGAGCGCGCCAAAGAGGGCGTGGCAGATGGGTTTCAATCCATCAAATTCGACATCGACGGATCGGCAAACGAATTGCAGCATGACCCCGTGGATCGCGGTTTATCACTCGCCGAATTGGACAAAATGGAAGCCATGGTATCCGCAGTCCGCGACGCCGTCGGATATGACATTGACCTGTGCATTGACTGCCACGGAAAATACAATGTGCGCGACGTACTCTTACTCGCCCAGCGCCTGGAAAAATTCAACCTGATGTTCCTCGAAGACCCCGTACCCCCGGAAAATATCGACGCCATGGGCAAAGTAACAGCTTCGACATCCATACCGATCTGCACGGGCGAATGGGTCCACCGCAGAGATGGATTTCGCAGGCTAATTGAGAATCAGGCGTGCGACATGCTACACATCGATATCTCAGCGACCGGCGGCATGCTGGAAGGCAAAAAAATCGCCGACCTGGCAGATCTGTACTATATGCCCGCCGCATTCCACAACATCGTATCGCCGCTGGGCATGGTAGCATCCGCGCATGTAGGCGCAGCCGTGCGAAACCTCCACACCCTGGAACTGCCCTATCACGCAGACCAGATAGAATGGCGATGGGACCTCGTAATCAGCGACGAGCCATTGATTCAGGATGGACAATTTGTACTCCCAGAAAAACCGGGCCTCGGTGTCGAATTTAACGAGGACTTGGCACGCGCGAATGTAAAAGAAGGATATGAGTTTTTTGATTAGATATCTTGGGAATAGTTTCTCCTTGTTTTATAGTATCGTTATTAGTATCATATTTTCATGGCGAGCACGGCAGAAATCCTCAAGGCACTCCGCAATAATCCGAAAGGGGTTCGGTTCGCGGATCTCGTCAAAGTATGCGAAGAATATTTCGGAAAGCCACGCCAGAAGGGCACCAGCCATCAGATTTACCGGACACCATGGCCAGGTGACCCGCGAGTAAACATTCAAAATAACAAGGGCATGGCAAAGCCATATCAAGTCCGCCAGGTCATCAGAGCAATCGAAAAATTGGAGGACATGCAATGAGTGACCATTACACCTACCGCATCACCTGGTCTTCTGAAGACAACGAGCATGTGGGGCTATGTGCTGAATTCCCATCACTAAGCTGGCTGGCGCCTACTCCCGATGAGGCTTTGGACGGCATTCAGCGACTTGTGCGCGAATGCCTCACAGACATGCACACAACCGGAGAAAAAATACCTCAACCAATAGCTGATCGCACCTACAGCGGGAAGTTCATGGTGCGCGTACCGCCGGAATCGCACCGTGAACTCGCCATACAAGCCGCAGAACAAGGAGTAAGCTTGAACCGGCTTATAAGTGCACGGCTCGCAAAAACCACTTGATTGATAAGGAGGCATTATGGAACTCAACATCGGCATGATCGGATATTCATTCATGGGCAAAGCGCACAGCAATGGATTCCGCCAATTGCCCGCATTCTTTCCCGAACTCGGTGTAACGCCCGTACTAAAAGTAATCTGTGGACGCAATCCCGACGCCGTAAAAGACGCGGCTGAAACATACCAGTGGGAAGAATACGAAACCGACTGGGAAAAAGTCGTCGATCGAGACGATATCGACGTCATAGACATCTGCACTCCCGGCGATCAGCACCTCCCCATGGCACTGGCCGCACTGAAAGCCGGCAAACACGTCATCTGTGAAAAACCCCTCACAAACACCCTCGCAGAAGCCAGAGAATTGTTGGCCGTAGCTGAAAACACGAACAAAAAAACCATGGTTGCATTCAACTACCGCCGCGTACCCGCAGTGGCATTGGCGCGGCAACTGATCGCCGAAGGGCGGATTGGAGAAATTTATCATTGGCGCGCCGTGTACTTGCAAGACTGGATCATCGACCCCGACTTCCCACTCGTCTGGCGATTGGAAAAAGACAAAGCCGGTTCGGGGCCGCACGGCGATCTGAACGCGCATATCATCGACCTCGCCCTGCATCTCGTAGGCGACATCGACAGCGTAGTAGGTGCAGACACCACCTTCATCAAAGAACGCCCACTGCTCGAAGCCGTTGATGGGGGCCTGGGGGCGCAAGGTGGCGAACAAATGGGACAGGTGACCGTTGACGATGCCACCATGTTTTTGGCCCGGTTCCAAAACGGCGCGCTCGGCACATTTGAAGCCACGCGATTTGCCGCCGGACGGCGCAACTACAACCATTTTGAAATCAACGGAAGCAAAGGCAGTATCGCATTCAATCTGCAAAAAATGAACGAATTGCAATTCTATTCGCGCGACGACGAAGATCATATCCAGGGCTTCCGAGAAATTATCGTAGGTGAAGGCAGCCAACCCTTTATGGGCGCGTGGTGGCCACCGGGACACATCATTGGCTGGGAACACACATTCACGCACGAATTCAGGGATTTCTTTGAAGCAATTGCACAGGATGGAACCTTTTCCCCCGACTTTGCCGAAGGCACGAAGGTACAGGCTGTTTTGGAAGCCGTCGTCGATTCGGCAGCGTCAAAAACCTGGCAGGACGTGCCAAAAATTTGAGTTAAAACAGGAGAGAAAAATGGCAAGACCAGTTACATTATTCACCGGACAGTGGGCGGACTTGACACTGGAAGTCATGTTGCAAAAAGCCAGAGACTTTGGCTATGACGGCGTGGAACTCGCCTGTTGGGGCGACCACATGGACGTGCGCGAAGCCGCATCGAACGACGGCTATGTGCGCGAAAAAAAGGAATTGCTCGAACAATACAGCATGCAGTGCTTTGCCATTAGCAATCACCTGGCCGGGCAGGCCGTATGCGACAATATCGACGAACGGCACGAGGCAATCTTGCCGCCCCATGTATGGGGCGATGGCGACCCCGAAGGCGTGCGACAACGCGCCGCCGAAGAAATGATAGCAACAGCCGAAGCCGCAAAAGCCATGGGCCTGGCCGTGGTCAATGGCTTTACCGGATCCTCAATCTGGCATCTGTTATACTCTTTTCCCCCGGTGTCACCCGATCAGATTGACGCGGGATTTAGCGACTTTGCAGACCGCTGGAACCCGATTCTGGATGTCTTTCAAAAGAACGACGTGAGATTCGCACTCGAAGTGCATCCAACGGAAATCGCATTTGATATAGCTTCATCTGCCCGGGCATTAGAAGCACTGGAAAACCGACCGGAGTTTGGCTTCAATTACGACCCCAGCCATCTGGTCTATCAAAATGTGGATTATGTCGGCTTTATCCGCGAGTTCAGTGACCGAATCTATCACGTCCACATGAAAGACTCGTACCTATCGCCCAATCCCAAACGCGCGGGTATATTTGGTGGGCATACAAATTTCGGCGATCCAGACCGCAGTTGGGATTTCCGCTCAGTGGGTCGCGGCAGCGTGGATTTCGAAGAAATTATTCGCGCATTAAACGACATTGGCTACGATGGACCGCTCTCCGTCGAGTGGGAAGATTCCGGTATGGACCGCGAACACGGTGCGACCGAATCCTGCGCCTTTGTCAACGAGATCGACTTTGAACCCTCAGACGTAGCATTTGATGCGGCGTTTGAAGAATAGCTTTCAGCAGTCAGCAGTCAAACGGTCAGCCCTCCCATCCACCACCCAAACAGGGCGGGATAGCGAGGGCTGACATTTTTTTGGGGAATACACAATGGCACGTTATCTATTTCTCGCAATATTGATGATAATAACCGCTTGTGGACAACAAACCGGACGCACGGTCGTCTTTGGGCGCGGTGGCGATTCTGTCGGACTGGATCCCGCGCTGGAGACAGACGGCGAATCGTTTAAAGTATGCGATAATATTTACGAAACACTCGTCGCATTTGTGCCCGAACGCACCGACCTCGCACCCGGATTAGCGACTTCATGGCAAGCGTCAGAAGATGGTTTGACCTGGACATTTCAGTTGCGCGAAAACGTCGTCTTCCACGACGGTACGCCCTTTAATGCCGATGCCGTGGTTTTTTCACTCGCGCGGCAATTCAAGCCCGATCACCCATTCAACAAAGTAGAAGGCGCGTATCAATACTGGGCAGGCATGTCCATGAGCGACATCGTAAAAGATGTCCGCAAAATAGACGACCTGACCGTATCCATTGACCTGAAACGCCCCAACGCACCTTTTCTCGCAAATCTGACAATGAATTTTTGCGCCATCGTCAGCCCTGTTGCCGTCGAAAAATGGGGAGCTGATTTTGCGAGGCATCCCGTAGGCACGGGGCCGTTTCGATTTGTCGAATGGATAAAAGACGACCGCGTGGTATTGGAACGCAACCCCGATTATTGGGGACCAGCTCCCAAAATTGATCGCCTGATTTTTAGAAGCATTCCCGAAAACTCCGTCCGACTAATCGCGCTAACCCAGGGATCTATCGACGGCATGGACAACCTCGTGCCAGACTTCTTACCGACAATTGAATCAGATGAAAACCTCGCCTTGCTATCCCAGCCGGGGATGAACGTGGGCTATCTGGCGATGAACATGGACAAAGAGCCATTCCAGAACCTCAATGTGCGGCGCGCCATAAACCACGCAATCAACAAACAAGCCCTGATCGACAACCTGTATCAGGGATTAGCCATTCCAGCGGTCAATCCCATTCCGCCGACAGTCTGGAGTTATCGGCAAGAAACACCCGGCTATGAATACGATCCTGAAAAAGCCCGAACACTCCTATCCGACGCGGGATTCCCAAACGGATTCAAAACCACCCTCTGGGCCATGCCCGTACCGCGTCCCTATATGCCACAACCCCAGAAAATCGCCCAGGCAATCCAGGCCGATTTACAAACAGTTGGCATCGAAGCTGAAATCGTCACTTATGAATGGGGGACATATCTGGACAAAGTCCAGCGCGGGCAGCACGACATGGCATTGCTGGGCTGGACCGGAGACAATGGCGACCCCGACAACTTCCTCTATATTCTGCTGGACAAAAGTGCGACCCAAATGCCAGCCAATAATATTGCCTTTTATCGCAGCGACCCCTTGCACGACGTATTGGTGGCCGCTCAAAAGGAATCCGACAAAACAAAACGCACGGTCCTGTACCAACAGGCTCAAGAGATCGTTTTTCACGACGCACCCTGGGTCCCCCTCGTACACGCAACACAAACAGCGGCATTCCGCACCCGCGTCAAAGGATTTAAGCTACATCCGACGGGAAGCAAATGGTTTCACGATGTGACGGTTGAGGAATAAGCGCTCAATGTATCGGACATCTTTTTTCTAAGCGCCTCTTGCTCTGATCTCCAAAATCCTGTATCTATAGCGTACAACTGAACTCCTGTTAAACTTGTACACTGTCCGACAGGTTTATCCCGATCTAGAGAATTCACACCATGTCAGATACGACAACACATTTGCATCCCGATCCCAAAGCCTGCGCTGTCGCTCGTGCGGTCTGTGACGTAATCCATCCCAACACCGTCATCCTGTTCGGATCCCGCGCCCGGGGCGACTTTACGTCCGATTCCGATATCGACCTGCTCATCATCACTGACTCCCAGCAGATAGACCGGCAGGAATACATGCGCACGAGTGAGGCGGCTCGCCGCAAAGTCCAGGAAGTTTATGGCCACTCTATGGGCGTTGACCTGGTCCACCTGAGCGAGGACGCTTTTCACGACGGCCGCCGTGCCCGAAATCATGTCGCAGGGCAGGCTGTCCGCGATGGCGTCGATATATATGGCGCAAAAGTAATCTATGACAACCCGGAACCGACCAACTGGCCCGACATACGACAGCGAATTATCAATGCCAAACGGGAACTCCGCGTTCTGGAAGACCTGGTAGGGGCAAATTCGGCACCGGAGGCCATCGGTTTCCACGCCCAACAGGCCCTTGAAAACGCGCTAAAAGGCTGGATCTCAGCACTCGATACCGACTACAAAAACACCCACGACCTATCCGACCTATCGGGCATCATCCGAAACCATCCCGAAGAGGATGACACTCCCGCTGGAGAAAAGCTGACCTGGCTGACCGACTATGCCGTAAAATATCGCTATCACGGCATAGAGGTCAGCGTGGAAGACCGCTTCGAGTTGCTCGCTGCAGTAACCGAGACCGTAGAGACCATCATCGCCCGCATTCGGACACTAAGCAAAATGACTGATTAAAAAGAAAAACTCTTCATGATTGAATCATTTGGAGACAATCCTGCTGCTTAACCCATTTTAAGGACTTGTATCGCTTTCTCGCCAAACATAATGGGAATAGAAAACCACACAAAAGCCCAACGGCCTCCTCTAAACCGTTGGGCTTTTCCTATTAGAGCCTCAATGACACAGGTCTAAAGATTTCATTTTAAACATTGCCTATCAGTGTGGATTTGCGTCTTTATCGACGTTTAGCAAGGTGTACAGCGTCAAAATAAAACCACATATCAAAAAAATGG
>JAPOXY010000194.1 GCA_026706845.1 Gemmatimonadota bacterium | reverse complement strand
TAAAAATTCTGAGACCTATGCTTTTGACGATCATTTTGCGATGATGGGGATAACTGTGCTCAAAACGGTTGAACAATGATGCTCAATATCAAACCAAAATATGTCGTGGATGAAAAGGGGCGGAAGACCGCAGTCCTGCTATCAATCAAAGATTATCGCGCTTTGATGCAACGGCTTGAGGATTTAGAAGACGCTTTGGATCTGGATCGGGCGGTTGAAACAGCGACGGGTTTTCGGGAATACTCTGAAATACGAGCAGAATTACAGGTGGATTCTTGTTGAGAAAGGAAGACGGATGCCTCGTGGGCGATGTCATTTTGCGCTGGTGCTCGAGTTGCAGGTACAGCTCGAGCGCGATTTGCCTGAGGTAGGTGCTCTAAATCGGCAGTATTTGCCGGATCTTGTGGCGGGTTCTATGGCGCCAGATGCGATGCGTCTGCTCGGAAAGATGGGTAAGTATGGATCGCATTTTTATACGGAGGAGCAGCGCGAGACATGGGGCAAATCCGTTTCGGGCATGTTTGAGGCGCATCCCAATCTGGCGGATTATCAGAATATGGATCCACGAGATCGCGTTTTGTTGATGGGGTATATCG
The DNA here is from genome assembly GCA_026706845.1 of Gemmatimonadota bacterium. NCBI lineage: Bacteria > Pseudomonadati > Gemmatimonadota > Gemmatimonadota bacterium. The sequence goes on along the minus strand of JAPOXY010000194.1, from coordinate 29,999 downwards.
CGCATTTGACGACGGATGAAGCATTTCGCGATGAGGTGACGATTCACGTCCACGGTATTGAAGACTGGCGGCCCATTATTTATGGGTTGTGGTCCTATGTAGATGAATTGCCGATCAATTATCCAGGTGTCGCGGAGGTGCTGGATCGGTTTGAAGGGCGAGGAGAGGTGGGATTTATTGATCGCGAAATAGTATCTCAATTTGTGAGACGCGCGCGGGGATGGGCAGAGAGTGCAGACCCCGTTGTTCTCGAGCGTATATTTCTCAAGATGATTGGTCGTCCCCCGTCCGATGATTTGGAAAAGCATCTTGCCGAGAACAGGGGGCGGGCAGATGCGTTTTTTGATGAAAATATAAAAGCGCGTTTTGTCGATGAAGCTATTGTGCGGGGGCGAGATGAGATTGAGAAATTTGTCAGTGGGGTGTATAGTAGGTGAGGTATTATCCGTATGGGAATTAAAGTCTGGATCGCGCTTATAGGTATTTTTGCCAGTTTTGTGCTTCTGGTGCAGGGGATGGGATATGTCGCGTTTTACCTTTCGCCGCGCGATCCGGATGCGATACAACGGGCATCAGAATTTGAGGCTGCAATGGGTAGTCTGGTGCGTACGCCCGAGGATGGTGTTGTGCCTGTGGTGCAGGCAGATGGGACGCGAGACCTCGAGGCTGTGATGGCGGATGTCGAGATTCCCAATCGCCATCCCGAGGCAACGGGGGCGGTGCATCGGGTGGTAGAATGGTCTGGTGGACGATTTGGCGAAGCGCCTATGCTCGCCCAGCGGGTGCGAGAAGGGATCCTGCCGCCGGTATCGGAACGCCTGCCGGAAGATCCACTTGTTATTGTACCGCCGCAACAGCATGGGCCTTATGGTGGGACTTGGACGCGGTTTGCCACTGGTCCCCGCGATGTGGGTATTGTCGAAGCCCGGTTTGCGTATGAAGGTTTGGTGCGATGGGATGCGATGGCGCAGGAGGTGATCCCCAATCTGGCTGTGCGGTGGGAGATTGCCGATGGGGGGCGCAGTTTTATATTTTTTTTGCGAAAAGGGGTCAGGTGGTCAGACGGGCATCCGTTTACGGTTGATGATTTGATTTTCTGGTATGAGGATGTGTTGCAAAATGAGGAGATAACGCCTGTTGTTCCGCGCGATTTTAAACGGGGTGGACGGGTGATGGGGTTGGAGAAGGTCGATGATTATACGGTGCGGTTCACGTTTTTGGAACCCAATGGGTTGTTTGTTGTGAAGTTGGCGTCGGGGCGCGGTTATGAGATGTTGCGCTATCCCGCCCATTATATGAAGCAATTTCATCCGAAGTACACGTCTTTAGAAAAGCTCGAGGCGATGAGTGAGGCTGCGGGATTTGATCTGTGGAAGCAGCTTTTTGAAGATATGCGCGATTGGCGCAATCCGGATATTCCGCGTTTGTGGCCGTGGATTGTGGTTGCGCCGCCGCCCGCGCGTCCGGCAGTGCTGGAGCGCAATCCCTATTATTGGAAGGTTGATCCCGCTGGAAATCAATTACCGTATATCGACCACATGACGTTTGAGATTTTTGATCCCGAAACCATCAATCTCAAGGCGATCAACGGGGAAATAGGCATGCAGGGGCGGCACCTGCAGTTCCAGAATTATCCGCTGTTTATGGAAGGGAGAAAGAAGGGCGATTATCGGGTTGTGCACTGGATTAATGGATCGGCGGGGTCAAATATTCTGGCGTTGAATTTGAATCACCGCGATCCGGAAATGAAGAGGATTATCGGGGATCACCGCTTTCGAAAAGCCCTGTCGCTCGCGCTGAATCGCGATGAATTAAACGAGGCAGATTATTTTGGAATTGGGAAGCCGAGGCAAGTGTGTCCGCCGCCATCGTCGCCGTTTTACGATGCGGATTACGAGCGCGCATATATCGAGTACGATCCGGACCGCGCAAATGCATTGCTCGACGAGATGGGCCTGAAGCGCGGGAGAGGTGGTATGCGATTGCGGGCAGATGGCGCACCGATTAAGCTCTATATTGAGACGACGTCTCTGAACAATCGCATCTTGGAACTGGTGGCGAGTTATTGGACTGCGGTGGGGGTGCATTCAGAAGTCAAGGAAGAAGCGCGGCAGTTGTTTTACGAGCGCAAAAAGGGTTTGTTGCACGATGTTGGCGTGTGGGGCGGGTCAGATGAGCAGATCGCTGTTCTGGATCCGCGCTGGCTCGTTCCATTTAGCGATGAGTCTGTACACGCAGTGGATTATGCGCGCTGGTATCGCACGGAGAAAAAACGCGGCGAAGAACCCCCCAGAGATATGCGGCGGTGTATTGAGCTGTTTTGGGAGATTGAGAAGACGATTGACGAAGCCGAACAGATCCGGCTTATGGGAGAAATTATCGATTTGAACCGAAAGAATCTGTGGGTTATCGGCACGGTGGGGGCATTGCCCTCGTTTTATCTGGTCAAAAATTCATTTCGCAATGTGCCCGAGGTCGCGATGTCCGGCTGGGCATTTCGCACGCCCGGGAATACGGCGGTTGAGTGTTATGCGATTGAGGAATAGATGAACAAGTAATTGTTCAAATTGGAGAGTCGTATGGCTTATAAAACACAATCGCGGGACACGAATCATAGGGTAGAACGCCTGCTCATTGAAGCGTATCGGCGCATGACACCACACGAAAAAGCCGAGAAGATATCCCAACTCTCTCAGGCGTGTACAGACCTTGCAGTTGCGGGCATTCGCAGCCGGTATCCCGAGGCAGATGAGCGAGAAATTCGCCTTCGCCTCGGCGCGTTGCGGCTCTCCCGGCAGACCATGATTAAAGCATTTGGCTGGGATCCACACAAAGAGGGCTATTGACGTGATTTCTGAACCCCTTTGCGTCGCCTTGCAAATGGCTGAAATTTTTGAAAATCTGGATATTCCATATCTCGTGGGCGGGTCAATTGCCAGTTCCATCTACGGAGAGCCTCGCGCCACACAGGATATCGACATGGTTGCAGAACTGAAGAATCACCATATTCAAGCTCTCATTGCAAATACCCAAAATGCATTTTACATCGAAGAAGATGATGTTATTCGCGCTGTCTCTCGGCACAGTTCCTTCAATGTTATCCATCTCGAAACAATGATTAAGGTAGATATTTTTGTACCTGGTTCTGAAGCGATTGACCGCGAAGAAATGCGTCGTCGAAGGCCGCAGACCATTGCTGACACGCAATTGATCGTGGCAACGCCAGAGGATATTGTACTGCAAAAATTGATCTGGTATCGAAAAGGTGGCGAAGTTTCAGACCGACAATTAAGGGATGTATCGGGTATCTTAAAAGTACAGGGCGACAGGTTAGATTGGGGTTACCTGAAGCACTGGGCGAAATCGCTAAATTTGTCTGAATTATTGCAACGGGCAAAAGAAGGGTCTGAGCAACATAATGGCTGAACTCAAAATATTTCTATCTTCATTCATCTGCGAAAACGCTCAAATTACTCGCGTTTTTTTCTGCGGATAGTTTTTTTCACCTTCCAGGGAAATTTTTATATGCTCGCCCTCATCATTAAACGCTTACTCTGGATGATTCCCACCATGGTGATCATCTCATTCATCTCATTCTCGATTATCCAGCTTCCACCGGGGGATTATCTCACGTCGTATATTGCCGCGCTGGGTGAAACGGGGGAGACGGTGGATGAGGCACAGGCTGCGGCACTGCGGGCGCGGTACAATCTCGATCAGCCTTTTATGGTGCAATACTGGCGGTGGCTGGTCGGCATGGTACAGGGCGATTTGGGGATGTCGTTTGAGTGGAATCGGCCCGTGACAGAGCTGATTGGCGAACGCATTTTACTGACGTCTATTATTTCGATTGTGACGCTGCTGGTGACGTGGGCACTGGCGATTCCGGTTGGGATTTATTCGGCTGTGAAGCAGTATTCTCTGCCGGATTATTGTTTTACGTTTCTGGGCTTTATCGGGCTTGCAACACCCAATTTTTTGCTCGCGCTCGTTTTTATGTACATCGGGTATTCCGTGTTTGGGGTGAGTGCAGGGGGATTGTTTTCACCGGAGTATCAGAGTGCGGCGTGGTCTTTTGGCAAATTTCTCGATTTGCTCTGGCATTTGTGGATCCCTGTGATTGTGATTGGTACGTCGGGTACGGCGGGGTTGATACGGGTAATGCGGGGCAATTTGCTGGATGAATTGCGGAAACAATACGTGATGACTGCCCGCGCCAAAGGCGTGCGCTACTGGGTGTTGCTGATGCGGTATCCGGTGCGTGTGGCGCTCAATCCGCTCGTCAGTACTGTGGGATGGGTTTTGCCGGGCATTGTGTCTGGGGCGACGATTACGTCGGTGGTGTTGGGCTTGCCGACGACGGGACCGCTGTTATTGCGCGCGCTTATGAATCAGGATATGTATCTGGCGGGCAGTATGGTGATGATGTTGAGCCTGTTGACGCTTGTCGGTACGCTTATTTCAGACATTTTGTTGTTGTGGCTCGATCCGCGCATTCGCTACGAAGAGGGAGAGCATTAGATGGCTATGCCCAGACGAGAAGAGGCGGTCGAGCAAGATGTGCTGACCGGGGAAACGGAGGCTTATGCTGCGTCTCAGTGGCAGTTGATGTGGTGGAAGTTTCGCAAGCACCACCTGGCGATGGCTGCGGGTATGGTTATTGTCGCGCTTTATGTGGTGGCTGTGTTTTGCGAGTTTTTGGCACCTTATACGCTCAATCATCGGCAGGTTGCCTATGCGTTTGCTCCGCCTCAGCGTTTGCAATTTGTGTCGGATGAGGGCGTGCATTTCTGGCCGTTTGTGTATGGATTCAAGGGCGTGCGACATCCGGAAACGCTTCGGAAGTTCTATATCGAAGACCGCTCGCAGCGCTATGCCGTACGGTTGTTTGTGCGAGGCGCACCCTATCGGTTTTGGGGCTTGTTTGAGACGGATATCCATCTTTTTGGTGTTGATGATGGGGGGACGCTTTTTCTGTTGGGTACGGATCATCTCGGGCGGGATTTGCTTTCGAGGATTATTTACGGTTCGCGCATTTCGCTGACGATAGGGCTGGTGGGGGTGACACTGAGTTTTGTGTTTGGTCTGGTGATCGGCGTGGTGTCTGGATACTACGGGGGGTGGATCGATAATCTCATTCAGCGCGGGATTGAGATTCTCAGGTCTTTTCCGTCTATTCCGCTGTGGATGGCTCTGGCCGCGGCGCTGCCTTCATCGTGGTCGCCCTTGCAGATCTATATGGGCATTACGGTTGTGTTGTCCTTTATTGGGTGGACGGGTTTGGCGCGGCAGGTGCGCGGGAAAATTTTGTCGTTGCGCGAAGAGGATTTTGCAACTGCTGCATTGCTTGCCGGCGCGAGTCGCTGGCGGATTATGACGCGGCATTTGCTGCCTTCGTTTATGAGCCATATTATTGTGAGTTTGACGCTCGCTGTGCCGGGCATGATTTTGGGCGAGACTTCGCTGAGTTTTCTCGGTCTTGGGCTGCGTCCGCCAGTGACGAGTTGGGGCGTGCTGTTGAAAGAGGCGCAAAATGTTCAGGCTGTGGCTTTTCAGCCGTGGCTTTTGACGCCTGTGATTTTTGTAATTATTACTGTGCTCGCATTTAATTTTGTCGGCGACGGTCTGCGCGACGCCGCCGATCCTTATTCACGTTAGGGGATTAGACTTATGGAACTTCGACAGAACAGGGTGAAACACAAGTTGCGACGAGGCGAACAGGCGTATATCGCCGGTGGATTTACGCACGCGGATGATATCGACACATTTGGTCCCGCAAATTTTGATGGGATATGGATTGAGGGTGAGCACGGCCCTATGGCTTTTGACGAGTTGGGCAATCTCACGCGCGCCTGTGACCTGTGGGGCATGACGTCGATTGTGCGCGTGAATCGCAATGATCAGACGCTTATTTATCGCACGCTGGACAGGGGCGCGCAGGGTATTGTGGTGCCGCATGTGAACACGCGCGAAGAAGCGGAAAATGTCGTGGCTGGTGGGCGGTTCGCGCCCATTGGGCAGCGCGGTATGTTCACGAGCCGGCAGGGCTATGGTGTTGCGGATTATTTTGCAAAGGCCAATGACGAAGTGTTGCTCACCATTTTGATTGAAGACATCGTCGCGGTGGAGAATCTGGATGAAATTCTGACTGTGGATCAGATCGATGTATTTTTTGTCGCGCCTTCAGACCTGGGGGCGTCGATGGGGTATATTGGCGATTTGGAAAATAAAGTGGTGCAAAAGACGATTGACGACGCGCTTGCGAAGATCATCGCCTCGGGGCGTATAGCCGGTACGATGACCTCGTCGGACAATGTGGGAAAATTTGCCGCTGCCGGGGTGCAGATGATGCTGGTGAATAGCACCGGGTGGTTGCAAGAGGGTGCGAAGGCGTTTATAGCGCGGGCAAAAGGGGCTGTGTGATTTGGACCATGTGTTGACCATAAATAATTTGAAGACGCACTTTTTTCTCGATGAGGGAACGGTTCGCGCTGTGGATGGCGTGACGATGGATATTCCCCGGGGAAAGACGGTGGGGATTGTGGGTGAGAGTGGGTGCGGGAAGAGCGTGACGGCTTTTTCGGCATTGCGCCTGGTGTCATCGCCCGGGCGAATTGTGGAGGGCGAGATTGTTTTGCATCGTCCAGATCGCGAGATTTATTTGACGGATCTGGATGAGGAGGGCGAGGATATTCGCGCGATTCGCGGGCACGAAATTGCGATGATTTTCCAGGAGCCAATGACGTCGCTGAGTCCGGTGCATACGGTGGGGTTTCAAATTGTGGAGGCGATTCGGTTACATCTCGATTTGCGGGGTGAAGAAGCATGGTCGCTCGCCGTAAATATGCTGGATCGGGTTGGGATTCCAGATGCGGAGCGGCGGTTTGCACAATATCCGCACGAGATGAGCGGCGGGATGCGACAGCGCGTGATGATTGCGATGGCGCTTTCGTGCCGTCCAGCACTGTTGATTGCCGATGAACCCACGACGGCATTAGATGTCACCATTCAGGCGCAGATACTGGATTTGATGCGCGATTTGCAAGACGAATTTCAGATGTCGATTATGCTGATTACACACGATTTGGGCGTGGTCGCGGAAATGGCAGATGAGGTTGCGGTGATGTATATGGGGCGCATTGTGGAACACGCGGCGACAGAGGAGATTTTTGAAAATCCCAAACACCCCTATACACAGGCGCTGATGCAATCTATCCCGGGAATGACCCGGGCGAGAAAGACGCGGTTGCAGACGATCAGGGGATCTGTGCCCGATCCCTATACGCAATTGCATGGGTGTCCTTTTCATCCGCGATGTGAAGTGGCGCAGGATGGGGTGTGCAATGCGGGCGATAGGCCAGAATTGCTCGCTGTTGGAGATGGGCATGGGGTTGCGTGTGTGCTTTATGGAGAGGATGTGCGCGATGCGTGAACAGAATGCCCTGTTGCGGGTGCGCGATCTAAGAAAGCATTTTCCTATTACGCGTGGTTTTTTCAATACTGTTGTCGGCCAGGTCAAAGCCGTAGATGGCGTGAGTTTTGATTTGTTTGAGGGTGAGTGCCTGGGACTGGTAGGGGAAAGTGGATCGGGTAAAACAACGGTTGGGCGCACGATTTTGCGGGCGATAGCCCCCACGGCTGGCGAGGTGTGGTTCCGCAAGGATAGCGAGGAGGTCGATGTTGCACGGGCACCCCACGATGTGCTCAAGTCGCTGCGCCGAGATATGCAGATGATTTTTCAAGATCCCTACGCCTCTTTGAATCCGCGTATGACGGTGCTCGATATTATTGGTGAACCGCTGCTGGTCAATGGGGTCGCAGATCGCCACGAACGGGAGACGCGCGTGCGGAAATTGCTCGTTCAGGTGGGGTTGAATCCCCATTTTTTGCGGCGGTATCCACACGCTTTTAGCGGGGGGCAGCGGCAGCGTATTGGCATTGCGAGGGCACTGGCATTGCATCCCAAGTTGATCGTGGCGGATGAACCCGTTTCCGCGCTGGATGTCTCTGTGCAGGCGCAGGTGCTCAATTTGCTTCAGGAGTTGCAAGAAAAGTTCGGGTTGACGTATTTGTTTGTCGCGCACGATTTGAGTGTGGTGCGCCATATTTCCGACCGCGTGGCGGTGATGTATGTGGGTAAGGTTGTGGAATTGGCGTCGGTTGATCAGCTTTTTCAAAGTCCGGCGCATCCCTATACCGAGGCACTTTTGTCGGCGGTACCCAATCCAGATCCCAAACGAAAGAAGAAGCGCGTTTTGCTGTCTGGCGAGGTAGCGGATCCCGGGGATACGCCTTCGGGATGCGCGTTTCATCCGCGCTGTCCTTATGCTGAGGATCAATGTAAGGAGGAAGTGCCAGAATTGCGCGAGATCGCGCCAGGGCATGCGGTGCGCTGTCATTTGAGCGATGTATTGCAGTTGGAAGGTATGACGGGGTAGGGGTGGACCCATGAATCTGCCCATCATTAAGTAAAAGGAGAAAGAGATGAAGGTTGAACACATTGCTTTTGTTGTTGATGATCCCGATGTGGTTGCAAAGTGGTATTGCGATAATCTGGGTATGCGCGTTGTGCGCCAGGGGCCACCGCCCATCAAGATGACGTTTGTGGCGGATTCGGAAGGGACGACGATGTACGAGCTTTATCATCAGCCAGAAGTGGAGACGCCGGATTACGCTTCGATGCACCATCTGGCACTGCATTTTGCTTATGCGACTGAGGATATTGAGGCCGATTTTGCGCGTTTGAAAGCCGCGGGCGCAACAGTTGTGCAGGAACCCGAACCCACGGATGCAGGGGATACGCTGGCGATGCTGCGCGATCCCTGGGGCGTTTGCGTACAACTGGTGCATCGCAAAGAGAAGATGCTTTGAGGGGTGAGAAGTTAGACTCAATTATTGACCATTATGCCCGTTAGTGGTAGATTATGGCCCGATTTTGATCTGGTGAGGAGGGCGTATGCCTGTTCTGGATGTTGAAAGGCTCAAAGGGGCCTGTACACAGGTGTTTGAAGGCGCAGGTCTGGGCGCAGAAGAAGCGCGCCAGATTGCGCATTCGCTGGTGTTGTCCAATTTGATGGGGCACGATTCCCACGGTGTGATTCGCCTGGTGCAATACGTTCAGGCACTCGAGGAAGGGCGCGTGCACGCCGGGCAAGAGATCGCGGTTGTGCGCGAGGCAGATGCTTCGGCGGTTGTCGATGGTGGTTGGGGGTTTGGACAAACGGTTTGCCATCAGGCTATGGCACTGGCAATGGAGAAGGCAAAACAGCGGTCGGTTGCCATAGTCGAGCTTTTCAATAGCGGGCATATTGGGCGTTTGGGCGAATATGTGGAGGTCGCTGCCGAGGCCGAGATGATTGGTATTGTGATGTGCAACAATCACGGCGGGGGATTGTTGCAGCATCCGTTCGGCGGTATTGACGCGCGCATGTCGCCCAATCCCATTGCTGTGGGTATTCCCACGGGGGACGATTTTCCAATTGTTGTGGATTTGACCACGAGTGTTGTCGCGGAAGGGAAAATCCGGGTGAAGCGTAATTTGGGGGAATCGCTGCCCGAAGGATGGGTTATTGATGCAGAGGGCGATCCGGCGACGGATCCGGCAAAGTTTTATGGTCCGCCCAGAGGGGCTATTTTGCCTTTTGGCGGGATTTCTGCGCATAAGGGCTACGCGCTTTCTGTGGTGGTTGATGTTTTGTCTGGCGCACTCGGTGGCGGTGGTTGCAGTCGCGAAGGTGGACTTTCCGGTGGCAATGGGGTGTTTATTATGGCGCTGGATATTGGGGCTTTTGTCGGACGCGATCAATTTCGCGATGAGATGCAATCATTTGTTCAGTTTTTGAAGAGTGCCCGGCTCGCGCCCGGGTTTGATGAAATTTTGATGCCAGGTGAGATGGAAGCGCGCATGCGGCGGGAGAAAGAAGCCCGTGGTGTAGATATAGATGATGAGACCTGGCGACAGATTTGCGAAACAGGACAGGCAGTTGGTATAACCTTAGCTTAAGGAGGTTGGTTTGCCGAAGGATGAACTCAATGCCGTTGTGACACAACGTCTCGAAGTGACCCCCGATTTGATTATTCTTCGCGTTGTGCCCGACGGATGGGAATTGCCGGCTTTTGAAGCCGGGCAATTTGGCGTGATCGGATTGCCTCCTGATGCACCCCGCACAGAGTATTCAGACCCTGTCGAAGATTACGAGAAGCCGCAGAGAGGTTTGATCCGGCGGGCGTATTCTATTGCATCTTCTTCGGTGGCAACAGAGTACCTCGAGTTTTATATCACCCTGGTGAGGTCGGGGGCGTTGACGCCCAGGTTATTCGCGCTCGAAATTGGCGATCGCCTCTGGTTGGGGCCAAAAATTACGGGTATGTTTACGCTGCAAGATGTTCCGCCAAATAAAAATGTCGTGATGGTGGCGACGGGCACGGGATTGGCACCTTATATGAGTATGCTGCGGACTTATTTGAAAGAAAACACAGAGCGGCGTTTTGTGGTGTTGCACGGGGCGCGACATTCATGGGATTTGGGGTATCGGTCAGAATTGGAGATGATGCAAGATTTATGTGCTAATTTTATTTACATTCCCCAGATTAGTCGTCCGGCAAATGAGCATGTGGCGTGGAGCGGATATACGGGTTATGTGCAGAATTTGTGGACAGATGGTCCGCTCGATGAGGTCTGGGGGGGACATCCCACGTCTGAAGATACGCATGTGTTTGTATGTGGTAATCCCTATATGTGCGATGATGTGACAGAAATTCTGGTTTCGGAGGGTTTTAAGGAGCACAAGCGGAGAGATCCCGGGCAGATACATATAGAACGCTATTGGTGAGATATGGGAGAGGATATAACGACTGATGCGATTGTGCTGGGCGCTGGGCACAATGGCCTCATTTTGCAGGCGTATTTGTGTCGCGCAGGACTCAATGTGATTTGCCTAGAGCGAACGGATAAACCCGGAGGCGGGCTGGCGACTGTTGAAGACCCCCGTTATCCGGGTTTTTTGCACAATACGCATTCTTTTTTTCATCGCGCCATCACGCAAATGCCGTGGTTTGACGATTTGCACCTAAAACGGTATGGCGCGCGCTATATTGAGCCCGAACTGAATGTGGCTCTTGTGCTGAGAAATGACGATGTGCTGAAATGGTACACGGATTTTGAACGCACTGAAGATAGTTTTGCGCGGTTTAGTAAGAAGGATGCACAGACACTTCGGCGATGGCGCAATGCGTTTGACCCCGTTGTGAGAAATATTCTGTCTGTAGAGGCACAGGCACCGCCTATGCCACAGGAATTAAGGCAAGAGATTTTGTCGCAGACCCGGGAAGGGAAGATGTTGCTCGAGGTCAGCGCGCTTTCCCCTCTTGAGTTTGTGAGTCGGGAATTTGAACACCCGGTTATTCGAGCCGGGTTGTTGTTTTTCAATGGGCTGCGCGAGGTGGATTTGCGCGCCGCGGGATTTGGACACCATATACCGGCTTTGCTGGCGAGCAAGGGGAAAGCTCAGGTGTGTGTGGGCGGGGCAGCGGGACTGGCGCGCGCGCTTGTTGCCGCTATTTCTGATATGGGTGGGGAGATCTGGTTGCAAACCGACCCCGGGCGCATTGTGGTGGAGGATAATCGCGTTAAAGGTGTTGAGACGGTGGATGGCAAGTATATTAAAGCGCCTGTGGTCGTGTCCAGCCTGAATCCCCATCAGACGTTTCTCGATTTGATTGACCGCGAGGCGTTGCCCGATGCCTGGAAAAACCGGGTCGAGAAATTTAAGTATAATGTGCTGGCTCCGCTGTTCGCACTCCATTTGAATTTGAGTGAATCGCCGCGTTATCGCGCTGTGGAAAAACACCCGGAAGTGGCGGATGCGCTGATGGTTATTCTGGGGCTGGAACACGCGGATCAATATGGAGATATTGTTGCCCACCACGAGAAGGGGACGATTCCGTCGGCTGTGATGTGGGGCGCGTGTCCAACGCATTTTGATGCCACGCAGGCTCCGTTGGGCAAACACACGGCGTTTATGTGGCAGAAGTTGCCATTTCATCTGTATGGCGATTCTGCAAACTGGGATCGGCAGCGGGATGCGGTTGGTCGCGATATGCTGGATATGTGGTCTGAGTACGCGCCCAATTTGAGGGATTGTGTGATCGATTCTTTTGTTCGTAGTCCACTGGATGTCGAGCGCGCATTGCCCAATATGCGGGATGGGGATTTGCTCGTGGGTGCGTTTACAAATGGGCAGACGGGTTATAACCGTCCCTTTCCCGGTGCCGGGCATTATCGGGGATATTTTGAAGGGCTGTACCTTTGCGGGTCGTGCTGTCATCCCGGCGGCAATGTGACTGGTTTGCCGGGGTATAATGCAGCACAGGTTATTCACAGCGATCTGGGTATTACCGCTTCATGGATACCTGAGCCTGTAGATGTACGATTGGGGAGATAGGTCCGCGTCAAGACAGAAGGAGTGGGAAGTATTCTAAAATTGAGAGGACAAAGCCGAGGACGGTGAGGAGGAGACAGAGCAGGGCTATGAGAATGGTGATGCGCCCTTCGCGGTATTCTGCACTTGAAACGAGGATTTGCGCTGCGATCCAGCCGCCGATAAAACCGCCCAGATGCGCCCAGTTGTTGACGCCGCTCATGAGAAAGCCCAGGACAAATAGCATGATGGCCCATTGCCACATCTGTCGCGTCATGAGTGACATCATCTGCGTTTTCTGCTTGCGGCCGTACACAATGATGGCGGCAAAAAGTCCAAAAATAGCCCCTGAAGCGCCTACGGTGGGGTAGCCTGAGATGAGATTGGATAGGATGAAGCCGATAGCTCCCGCGACGGTGTAGATGATAAAATAGCGCGCCGGGCCGAAGAACTGACCGACCTCGGGACCGAGTTGCCGGATCCACAGGACGTTGAACAGGATGTGGAGGAGGCTGCCGTGAAGATATGTCGCGGTGAGGACAGTCCACCAGGGGGCCTCGCCATGGGTCATACCGAGAACGATCAGCGGGATATTGCCGGGGCTGAGCATGCCAAAAAGCCCGCCGCCCATAGACAGTGCGGCGCCGAGGTCGAGCAATAGACTGACTGCGTAAAGGGCAATACACGCGGTGGGTATCAGGGTGAGGACATCGATGCGACCGCCAAAAAGCCGGTTCAGCGCGGGACCGAGACCCCAGAGACTGGGATTATAAGCGCCGCAATGGGGGCATCTTTTCTCATCGGTATTGATGAGGTAGCCACAGCCTGGGCAGATCATGGAGGTGGGAGGTGGCATGGAATTACTCGAGTTTTGACCAGTTGTTGAGGATGAGTGAGAGGCCCCTGAGTACGCGTCGCATATCGCATTCTGACGTGTGGCCCATAGCCGCAATGCGGAAGGCTTTGTCTCTGGTGTCACCATAGCCCGGGGCGAGTTGTACATTGAGCAATTTTTTTGCGCGATCGACGAAATCAGAACCCGAAATGTGGTCTGGTAAGAGGATGACATTTACGGTCAGGCTCTCGTATCCCGGTTTGGCTATGAGGTTCAGGCCGTGTTTTCCTGCCCATTCGCGTTGCATGTGGGCGAGGCTCTGATGGCGTTTGAAACGTTGGTCGCCTTCTCGTTTCATTTCTTCGAGACGCGCATTCAGACATTGTAAGGTCAGGTCGGCTACGGTCATGGGGGTTTGGGCTGTTTTTGCGCGCGTTCGCCATTCGATCAAGTCGAGGACATAACCGCGGTTTGGCGTGTTGGCTGCGATGTCAAACGCGCGGTCGGATACTATCATGACAGAGCCGATGGTGGGGCACGCGAAGTCTTTTTGCAGGCTCCAGAGATAGTAGTCGGGGCGCAAGGTCTCCATCGGCGTATCTGATGCCCCTGCTATGCTGACTGCGTCAATGGCAACCAGGGTTTTGGGAGATGCGTTGCGGACGGTGTCACACATTTCCTGAATGGGTAGCATAACACCGGTAGATGTTTCGTTGTGGGTCAAAAGGGCAAGGTCGTAGTTTTTTGCAATGGCGTTGGACCATGTCCGAGCGCAGATGCCGTCGCCCCAGGCTGCTTTTAAGATGTCGATGTCGCGTCCGTGACTTGTGAAGATCTGTGCCCATTTTTTTGAAAAAGCACCGATGTCCATGCCCAATGTTGCACCATTGCAGGGCGTATTGGTGACGACCATTTCCCAGTTGTAGCTGCCGGTGTGGCCGAAGATGAGCGGCGTAAATCCGCGTGGAATTTGAAAGACTTCGCGCAGCAAATCTACAGTTTTTTGATAGCAAGCTTGAAATGCAGCGGATCGGTGGGAATAGGTCGTCTGATATGTTTGCAAGACCCGGCGAACCGCAGGGGTGAGCATGTGCGGTCCAGGTGCCCAAAGGGCAAGCGCAGGCAGGCTAAGGTTGGCTATTTCTCGGGCAAGAGCTGATGACAAGCGGTTTGCTCCATAAAAAAAACCCGTTAATTTAACGGGTTGGATTAATGGAGCGGGAAACGGGATTCGAACCCGCGACCTTCTGCATGGCAAGCAGATGCTCTAGCCAGCTGAGCTATTCCCGCTCGTTGTGAGGACTCAAAAATTACAAAAAGGATCATGGCTTGTCAAGGTCAATTTTGTCTTTGTTGGTAAAGGGGCTGTTCTTTATTTTTGAGATGAAGAAGAAAAATAAATGCAAAGGAGATGATGGTGAGCGACGAGGCATACACGCTTGCAATAGATATTGGCGGCACATTCACAGATGTTGTGTTGAGAGAACACGCTTCGGGTGTTTTGTCTGTGGCGAAGGTGTTGACGCAGTCTCCAGACCCTTCGGTCAGTGTGCTGGAAGGCGTGAAAGAGGTGCTTGATGGGGTATCGCCTGGCACGATTTCCCGGGCGGTTCACGGCACGACGCTGGTGACAAACGCGCTGATTGAGCGCAGGGGGGCTAAGACCGGATTGATTGCGACAGCGGGTTTTCGCGATGCGCTGGAAATCGGGCGGGAGGGGCGTTACGATATCTACGATTTGTTTTTGAAATTGCCCGAACCGCTCGTTGAAAGGCGGTTGCGCGTTGAGGTGCGGGAGCGGCTGTACGCGCGCGGCGAGGTGATGACGCCATTAAATGAAGATGATGTGGTCAAAGCCTGCGGGGTGTTGCGCGAAGCCGGAGTGGAGGCGGTCGCTATTGTGTTTTTGCACGCTTATGTCAATCCCGATCACGAGCGTCGTGCTGAGGAGATTGTGCGTTCTCTTATGCCCGATGTAGGCATTTCGGTTTCGCACAAGGTTGCCGCCGAACTTCGAGAATTTGAGCGCACTTCCACGACTGTGGCAAATGCTTATGTGCAGCCTATGGTGGAAAAATATCTCGCGCGTTTGGAAGATGGGTTAAAGGCGCTGGAGATTTTGGCACCGCTTCATATTATGCTGTCAAACGGCGGGTCGTGTTCTGTCCAGACCGCAGTGCGTTTTCCCGTGCGTCTCGTAGAATCCGGTCCATGCGGCGGCGCACTTGCCGCGGCGCATTACGGCAATCGATCGGGGTATGGGCAGATTCTCGCGTTTGATATGGGGGGCACGACGGCAAAGGCCATTTTGAGCGAAAATGGGGCGTTTCCCATTACGACTGAATCGGAGGTCGCACGGGTTTATCGCTTCAAGCGCGGTAGCGGGTTGCCCTTGCTCGTCCCCGTGCTCGATATGATCGAAATAGGAGCTGGTGGGGGCAGTATCGCGCATGCGAGTGAATTGGGTTTGCCCACGGTTGGGCCGCAAAGTGCGGGGGCAGATCCCGGGCCTGCCTGTTATGCGCGCGGGGGGCAGTTGCCTACGGTGACGGATGCCGATCTCTTGTTGGGCTATTTAAATGCCGGATATTTTTTGGGCGGGCAAATGGATCTGGATGTGGATTGCGCTGCGGATGTGGTCGATGAATTTGCGCGATTTACCGGACTGGATCGCGTGCGTGCCGCACAGGGTATTCACGATTTGGTGAATGAAAATATGGCGAATGCAGCGCGGGTTCACGCTGCCGAGCGGGGGATTGATTTAAATGGATACGCGCTTGTGGCAACGGGTGGGGCTGGGCCTGTACACGCATGCGGGGTTGCGATGCGATTGGGGATTGACCGGGTGATTGTGCCGCCAGCTGCGGGTGTGGGATCGGCTTTTGGTTTGATGCTCGCGCCGATTGCTTTTGATTATGTGCGGAGTTTTGTGTCGCGGATCGCCGCGTTGGATCGCGAGGTTGTCAATAAGCTCTATGGGGAGATGGAAGACGAGGGTCGCGCGCTCGTGAGAGAGGCAGGAGTCGATGACTCTGAGATTCACGTGGTGCGCACGGCAGATATGCGATATGTGGGGCAAGGGCACGAGATAAGCGTTCCAGTGCCTCTGGGAGAATTCACTGAAAGTTCCGATAGTGCGCTTCAAGCGGCTTTTGATGCGTCTTATACAAAATTATACGGACGTCTGTGTGAGGGCGTTCCCGTTGAGGCTATCCACTGGCGTGTGACGGTTTCGGGACCAGAGCCGGAAATTTGCGATGTTGGGTCCTTTGGAGAAGTCACTGGTGATCCTGTTCCCGAGGGACAGCGCGATGTTCTTTTTCCTGAGGGGAAATACGGGACTGCGGTTTACAGGCGAGAGAAACTTGGACGAGGGGTTATTTTGAAAGGTCCCGCGATTGTCGAGGAGGTTGAATCCACTACGGTATTGCCGCCCGGATGGGTGTTGCAGGTCGATGATACGGGTAATCTGATTCTCATCAGGGAGGATGTATGACGGGGTGCGAGATCGATGCGGTTGAGCTGGAAGTGCTTTGGAATCGCCTTATTTCTATTGTGAATGAGCAGGCAGCAGCGCTGATGCACGCTTCTTTTACAACGGTGGTGCGCGAGGCCGGTGATTTGTCTGCGGGGGTGTTTGACCGCGGGGGCAACATGCTGGCGCAAGCGGTGACGGGGACGCCGGGGCATATCAATACAATGGCGAATTGCGTGCGGCATTTCGTGAAAGTGTATCCGATTGACACGCTGAAACCCGGCGATAGTTTGCTCACCAATGATCCGTGGATGGGGTCGGGGCATTTGCACGATATTACGGTTGTCACGCCGGTTTTTTATCGGGGCAGAGGTGTGGGGTGGTTTGCCAATACCTGCCATGCCATGGATATTGGCGGTCGCACGCTGGGTGCCGGTGCACGTCAGGTGTATGAAGAGGGCCTGAATATCCCGATTATGAAATTGTTTAGCGAAGGGGAGATCAATCGCGATTTGATCGCAATTGTACGGGCAAATGTGCGCGAGCCAGATCAGGTCGTTGGCGATTTGTACGCGCAACAGGCGGGGAATGATGTAGGGGCTGTCAAGTTGCTTCAGGCGCTGGAACATTACGATCTCGCGGATCTGGAAGGGTTGTCGGAACTGATTTTAGATCGGTCAGAAGCGGCAACTCGAGAGGCGATTTCGGAGATTGCAAATGGCGTGTATGAGGATGAGGTGAAACTCGATGGGTACGATAGACCGCTGGTTATTCGCGCAAAAGTTATTGTCAAAGATCGCAGTTTGGTTGTTGATTATACGGGCACGTCGCCACAGGTAGATCGCGGGATTAATGTGGTGTACAATTATACGCATGCCTATACGACTTATCCCTTGAAATGCGCCATTAGTCCGCATATTCCCAATAATGAAGGCAGTTTTCGTCCCATAACAGTTACGGCACCCGAGGGATGTATTTTAAATGCGCAATTTCCATGTGCTGTGGGTGCGCGGCACCTGGTTGGGCATTTTCTTTCGCAACCGCTGTTTGGAGCGCTTTCTCAGGCGATTCCCGATCGCGTGATTGCCGATGGGTCGGCTGGGCTTTGGAATACGCAACTGGAGGGTATAGGTCGCATGGGTGAACGCTTTGCGTATATCTTTTTTTCCGCAGGTGGTATGGGCGCGCGTCCCGGCGATGATGGGATTTCGGCGACGGCTTTTCCCAGCGGGATTAAGGGCGTGCCTGCCGAAGCGATTGAGTCCGTGTCGCCGGTGATTATGCACAGGCGCGCGTTGATTCCCGATTCTGGCGGTGCGGGTACTTTTAGAGGTGGCCTGGGGCAGGAGATGGTTTTGTCTGTTGACTCCGATCATCCCACGCTGCATTCGTGTATGTACGATCGCACGCGCTATGCACCGCGCGGTTTTCTGGGGGGACGCGATGGCAGGCGCGGCGAACTTTTTTTGTCGGATGGCACTGTTTTGCCGCCAAAGGGGCGCTATGATCTCCAACCCGGGCAGTCGGTGACATTGCGTATTCCGGGCGGTGGAGGCTATGGAGCACCTTTTGAACGCGATCCCAAAAGGGTGGTGGAGGATGTCAAACAGGAGCGACTATCGATCGAAGCTGCGCGAGACGCTTATGGGGTGGCGATTACGGCTGATCTCGAGGTGGATGTTGAGGAGACCGCTGTTTTGAGGAAAAAAATAAATGAATAAAAAAAAGGACCAGACATATTCTCCTGTGGCATTGTGGCTGGCGTGGAAGCGCATTTTTGCTTTTGCCCGGCCATACCTGTTTCGACTCGTTCTGGGGCTGGTATTTACCGCATTTTCCACAGGTGTGTGGCTGTTGATTCCACTGGGCTTGCGGTCGCTATTGGATTCTGTGTTCGAGCAGGGGGATAGACACCAGTTGGATTTGCTGGCGCTTGGCATGCTGGTGCTGTTTGTGCTTCAGTCGCTTTTGCACGTGGGGAGTCATTACTGGATTTCCTGGGTGGGTGAGCGCGTGGTGACGGATCTGCGCAAGAAGGTTTACGCGCATTTGCATCTTTTGGGGCTTCGCTTTTATGCCGATCACAGGTTGGGCGAACTCATGTCGCGCCTGACCAATGATGTGGGGGCTATCAGAAATGCCGCGACGGGTGCTATTTCGCAGGTTTTGATGACGGGGATTTCGGCTGTTGGTTCTGTAGGGGCTATGGTTTTTCTCAATTGGCGATTGAGTCTGGTGGTGTTTGCAGCCGCGCCAGTTGCCGCTGTTGGGACGCGCTATTTTGGACAGCGCATCCGCGAGTTATCTCGTACGGTGCAGGATCGGTTGGGCGATACGACTGCGATTGCCGAAGAAGCCCTGTCGGCTGTGCGGGTTGTCAAGGCGTTTGCACGCGAAGTTTTTGAGGTGAATCGATATGGCGAGGCAAACGAAGATTTGTTTCGCACGTCGCGCTATCGCGTGATTATGGAAGCGGTTTTTTCAGCTTGTATCGCATTTCTTTTTATGATGGCGCTGGTGGTGATTTTCTGGTACGGAGGCACAGAGGTGCTGGCCGGACGTTTGTCGGCGGGCGATCTGGTGGCGTTTATTTTTTACGCGATGAATATTGCCCGATCCGTGATGGGTATTTCGCGTCTTTATGCGTCCTTGAATTCTGCTGTGGGTGCGTCAGAACACATTTTTGAGTTGCTCGAGTCGCGACCGGAGATTGCCGATGGCGATGGTGCGCTTCCGCTTGCAGATGTTCGCGGCGCAGTGGCGTTTGAAGATGTTTGGTTTGGATATCAACCCGACCGCCCGGTAATCAAGGGGGTTTCATTTGAGACCCTGCCTGGGCAAACAATAGCACTTGTGGGGGCGAGTGGCGCGGGTAAGACGACGCTGATGAATCTGATTCCGAGATTTTACGATGCGACCTCTGGGGTTGTGCGCGTGGATGGTGTGGATGTGCGAGATGTGCAGATTGTATCGCTGCGCGAACAGATCGCGCTGGTATCACAGGATGTGGATTTGTTCGGTACTTCTATTGGCGAAAATATCCGATACGGGCGATTGGATGCGACGGATGATGAGGTCGAGCAGGCGGCGCGAGATGCGAATGCCCACGATTTTATTGTGGATTTGCCAGATGGATACGGCGCGTTGGTTGGGGAAAAGGGCGTGAAATTGAGTGGGGGACAGCGGCAGAGGGTTGCGATTGCGCGTGCTCTGTTGCGAGACGCGCGCATTTTGTTGCTGGATGAGGCGACTTCATCGCTGGATTCTGCTTCTGAGGCACAGGTGCAACAGGCACTGGAACGGTTGATGGCGGGACGCACGACGTTTATTATTGCACATCGGTTGTCAACGGTGCAACACGCGGATTGCATTCTGGTGCTGGATCAGGGCGAGATTGTGCAGCGCGGGACACATGGGGCGTTGTTTGATAGGGGTGGGGTTTATCGCGAGTTGTGCGATTTGCAATTTCGGAATATGGAAATTGGCGAA
Organism: Gemmatimonadota bacterium; assembly: GCA_026706845.1. NCBI lineage: Bacteria > Pseudomonadati > Gemmatimonadota > Gemmatimonadota bacterium. The sequence goes on along the minus strand of JAPOXY010000194.1, from coordinate 9,781 downwards.
GATAAGATTATCTGACCGTTGTCATCTGGATCTGGTCAATCTGCTGGTGCAGGTCTTGCACTGCCGGGTAAATTTGCTTGTGTACGCGGTTGTAAATTCTGTTGTAATGGGCGACCTGTTCGGGTATGGGGTGAACGGTCTGCATGGGGGTGTCGAGCGTGTGCAGGGCATCGGCAACGTCTGCGTAAACACCTGTGCCCAATCCCGCGAGCACTGCCGCGCCCAGAGCGGTTGCTTCATCCATTTCGGCGAGGGCGATGGGCTGGTCGAGAACGGTGGCTTTGATTTGCATGAGGAGTTGGTTGCGTATGCCTCCGCCGATTGCGACGATATTTTTTGTTTCGGGCACGCCGGGATGAGATTTGGACTCGTCGATAATATGGCGCATTTCCAGAGATAGACCTTCGAGGATTGCTCGGAAGAGCGTACCTCGGTTGGCGTCGGGTGTCAGGCCAATAAATGTTCCGCGCGCTATGGCTTCTGCATGGGGCGGGTTGGTAAAGCGCAGTTGTGGGAGAAAGCCAACGCCGAGGCTACCGGGGGGCGATTTGCTCGCTTCGGAAATTAAGGTGTTATAATCTGCGTCTTCGCCAAATAAACTGCGGAACCACTCGATGCTCGCACCGCTTGTAAACAATCCGCCGAGGAAGTAATATTGGTCGGGTGCGACATGCGCGCCTATGGTGAAGTTTTGACGGCCTATTTGCGGGTCTGTAAGCGGCTGAGAAATGGGCAGGCACATGGCTTCTGCGGTGCCCAGAGAATTGAGCATTGTTCCCGGTTCTGTAACACCAACGGCAAGTGCGCCACAAATATGGTCGTGTCCACCAGCGCATATTCGCGTGTGCAGGGGCAGGCCGGTTTCGCGTGCGATGTTGGGAAGAATGGTGCCCAGGTCTGTTCCTGCATTGCAAAGCGGTGCGAAGAGATTTGGCGAAAGACGGACTTCACTGAGGATGTCGTTTGCCCATTGTCGCCTGTGGAGGTCAAAGGCAAGGGTGCGAGAGGCGAGGGAATAGTCGGTGGCGGGTATGTCCGATAATCGAAAGGCAATATAATCGGCTGTGTTGAGCCAGGTGGCGGTTCGCGCAAAGGCTTCGGGCTGATGTTCGCGTATCCAGAGGATTTTGCACAGGCTGGAAATGGGTTGTAGTGGAAGCCCTGTAAGCGAGAAGAGTTCGTCGCGGTCAAAGGTTTTTCGCAATTGCTCGCATTGTGGGCGGGTGCGCTGGTCAAACCACGCAATTGCATGGCCCGTTGGATTTCCGCTCCTGTCGATTGGGACGCCTGTTTCTCCAATGCTCGCGGTGGCTATGCCCGCGATGTTGGCGGGGTTGTCGATTTGTGCAACAGTATCTTTCAGGACGTTGCTCACGGTTTTCCAGAGTTCATCGGGTTTGTAATACGCCCATTCTGGCTGTGGATGATGCGTGGGCGTTTTGGCCTGTGCGCGGGCGATTTCGCGACCTCGAGGATCAAAGATCAAGGCTTTGATGTTGGTGGTTCCAACGTCGATGCCGATGAGTAAAGGGTCGGAGGATTTTTTTGTGTTCATGGTTGGCTCTTTATTGGATGATAGGGTAGGTTGTGGTTATATTATATTGAAGTATTTCAGTTGTCAAAGACAAATGGATGTTTTACCAGAGAAGGAGTGATGAGATGGACAAGATAGGGTTTGTCGGTTTGGGAATTATGGGTAAGCCTATGTGTCACAATCTATTGAAGGCCGGTTTTGATGTGACGTTTTATGCGCGGCGAGATGAGGTCGTGGCCGAGATGGAGGGCGCGGGGGCGACTTATGTGCCTTCGTCACAGGCGGTGGGCGAGGCAACGGATATTATTATTACGATTGTGACGGCTGATCCCGAGGTGCGCGAGGTCATTTTGGGCGATCAGGGGGTTTTGACCGGGGCGTCAAAGGGAGATCTCATTGTAGATATGAGTACGATTTCGCCGCTGACGATTCAGGGTGTGGCAGAGGAGGCATCGCAAAAAGGGGTTCGCGTGATGGATGCGCCAGTGAGTGGCGGAGATATTGGGGCGATTAACGGTACGCTGACTATTATTGCGGGTGGGGCAAAGGCCGATTTTGATCGCTGTAAGGGGATTTTTGACGCGATGGGCAATAGCGAGAATATTTTTCATGTGGGGGATGTCGGCGTGGGGCAAACGGTTAAAATTGTCAATCAGTTGCTCGGCGGTATTACGATGGCGGCGATTGCAGAGGGGCTTACATTGGGCGTTAAAGCAGGTGCTGATCCCGAGGTGATGCGGCAGGTGATTAGCGTGAGTTCGGGGAATTCATCGGCTTTTCAGGCGCGTGTTGCAGATTTTGTGTTCAAGGATGATTACGCGCCGGGGTTTATGCTCGATTTGATGAAGAAGGATATTGGTATTGGCGTGGAGATGGGACGCGCAATGAATGTGCCCGTGCCCCTGGGAGCCGTGGCTTATCAGATGTATGCGGCCGCCAGTAGCCTGGGTGCTGGTGCACTCGATTTTTCAGCCGTGACAAAGACTATTGAGACCCTGTCGGGTATTAAGATCAGCGATGCGTGATTAAAGACTGGACAGGGGGCGCGGTCTGCATTATTTTTGGTGCGATTGATCAGGACTGCAATATCTATTACAGGAGGAATAAATGGCGATTCCACAGGAAGATTATTTGGGTATTACGGATTATAAGGTCGTGGGGACGCGGCCCGTGCGGCACGATGGCGCAGATAAGGTGACGGGCAGGGCGATTTACGGTACGGACCTCAATTTGCCCGATATGTTGCATGCCAGAGTTTTGCGAAGCCCGCATGCACACGCTCGGATTAAGTCGATTGATACGAGCAAGGCCGAAGCGCTTGAAGGCGTGCGCGCGGTTGTTACAGGGCAGGATTTGGCGCTCAATGCCGAGGAGCAGTTGGCCGATTTGGGCGAAGAGGTGGTGCGCGTTAAAGATATGTGTGCGGCAGTGTTGGCACGCGAGAAGGTGCTCTATCAGGGGTATCCCGTGGCGGCGGTGGCGGCGACCAATGTCCATATTGCCGAAGAAGCGCTGGATTTGATTGAAGTAGAGTACGAGGTGTTGCCCCATGTGCTGGATGTGCGGGAGGCGATGAAGGATGATGCCCCTCTGGTACATGAAGATCAGAGAACCAATTCGATGGGCGAGAGGAGCGAGAATTTCAGCAATGTGGCGTCGCATTTTCGCACGGAATTGGGCGATATCGAACAGGGATTTGCCGAAGCCGATGTGATTGTCGAGCGCGAGTTTCTCACGGATATGGTGCATCAGGGCTATATTGAACCGCAAAATGCCACGGTGTTGTGGAATGCCGATGGCGTGGTGACGATCTGGTGCAGCAATCAGGGTGCGTTTGGCGTGCGGGATCAGACTGCGAGAATTTTGGGCATTCCCGTGTCGCAAATTAAGGTTGTGCCCCTGGAGATTGGCGGGGGATTTGGCGGGAAGATCAAAGCGTATTTGGAACCGATTGCCGCGCTGTTGTCGAGAAAGACCGGGCATCCGGTGAAAATGATTATGACCCGCACTGAGGTCTTGCAGGCGACTGGCCCGACGTCGGGTTCGTGGATTCGGGTTAAGATGGGGGCGACCAATGATGGCAAGCTCGTTGCTGCCGAGAGTGAGTTGGTGTATGAGGCTGGGGCTTTTTCTGGCAGTCCCGTGGGCGCGGGCGCGCGCAATATGCTGGCGCCTTATGTGATTCCACATGTTCTGGTGGATGGTTATGATGTGGTGAACAACAAGCCTTCCTCTTCGGCTTATCGGGCGCCGGGCACGACGAATGCGGCTTTTGCCGTTGAAACGGTGGTGGATGAACTCGCCGAGAAATTGGGGGCCGATCCGCTGGAATTTCGGTTGAGCAATTCTGCAAAAGAAGGCACGCGCCGCGCAGATGGCCCTGTGAATAAGCGCATTGGGCACGAGGAATGTGTTCGCGCTGCGGTCTCTTCTAACCACTATCAAACGGTGCTCAATGGAAAATATCGCGGTCGCGGTGTGGCGTCTGGTTTCTGGGGCAATGGGGGCGGTGTTTCGAGTGCGGCTGCGAGTGTGAATGACGATGGCACGATCAATCTGGTGGAGGGATCGACAGATATTGGGGGTACGCGCACGTCGGTTGCGATGCAGATGGCCGAAGTGCTGGGTATTTCAGAGCAACAGATTCGTCCACAGGTGGGCGATACGGATTCGATTGGCTATACGGGTGTGACAGGTGGTTCGCGCACGACATTTGCTACTGGTTGGGCGGCTTATAAATGCGCGCAGGATATCAAAGAGCAGATGATGGCGCGTGCGGCGATCCTTTGGGAGATTTCCGAGGATGATGTCGAGTTCGATCAGGCTGTGTTCCGCTCGAAGTCCGATCCGTCGAAGTCGATTACGTTTAAAGATCTGGCGGCCAAGCTCGATTCAACGGGTGGGCCGGTGATGGGGCGCGCCACGGCAAAACCCACAGGTGTTGGAGGTGCTTATGCGGTGGCGATTGTGGATGTGGAGGTTGATCCCGATACGGGCAAAGTAGATATTTTGCGTGCGTCGATTTTCCAGGATGCGGGGAAAGCGATTTATCCGCCTTATGTGGAGGGGCAGATGCAGGGCGGCGTGGCGCAGGCGATTGGTTGGGCGCTCAATGAAGAGTATGTGTACGACGAAGATGGCATTTTGCGGAATAGCAGCTTGTTGGATTATCGCATGCCGACGTGTTTGGATTTGCCGATGATTGATGCGCATATTGTCGAGGTTCCCAATCCGGGGCATCCTTACGGTGTGCGCGGGGTGGGAGAGGTGCCGATTGTGCCACCCACAGCAGCGGTTGCCAATGCGATTTACGATGCGATTGGCCTGCGTCTGACAGAGTTGCCCATGTCGCCTCCGCGCGTGTTGGAAGCCTGGTGGGATAAAAACGGTGGAAACGGCTCGGCCTGAGAGGGCCTGAGATACAGGAGTTTGACTATGCCTGAAGTGTGGATTCCTTCGCTGATGCGCAAATTGACCGATGGGCAGGAGAAGGTGGTTGTTGGTGGCAATACCTTGCGAGAGGTGATCGAAAATCTGGATGCACAATTTCCCGGTATTAAAGATCGGGTGGTGTACGAGGATTATCGGATTGCACCTGGACTGGCTGTTGCGATTGATGGCGTTGTCACCGAAGAGGGTTTGCGGACGCAAATACCCCCCAATAGCGAGGTTCATTTCGTGACGTCGATTGCAGGTGGGTAATGGGGGAGGAGGAATTATATGTCCATATCAAAACCACGGTACAGCAAAGAGGAATTCGCGCGACGCGGCGATGAGATTTATGACCGAGACATAAGGCCTCATATTGAACCTGCCGATGAAGGCAAATTTGTGGTTATCGACATCGAGACGGGAGAATATGAGGTTGATCGAGATGAACTGGCTGCATCCGACCGGCTTCTTGCCCGCAGATTAGATGCACAAATGTGGACAAGACGTATTGGATCCCGGTATGCTCGCCACTTTGGGCCTCGTTACGAGGCGAGTGGGGCATGATAACCGGTCATGTTACTGTATATCGCGAGGCTGTTATATCTCTGAGCGTGCAAGGATCTGAAGGTCAAAGCAGGGAGATCGATGCAGTTATCGACACGGGATTCAATGGCTTCTTGACGCTTCCAGCATCGCTTATTCAGGAACTGGGTCTTGTTTGGCGTCGGCGGGGGCGGGCTATGCTGGCTGACGGTAGTGATAGTCTTTTCGATATCTACGAAGCTACCGTTACATGGGATGATAGGCCCCGACGAATTGCTGTGGACGAAGTAAACAGTGATCCACTTATTGGCATGTCCCTGCTCTACGGCTATGAGTTGACTGTTCAAGTCGTAGATGGAGGCCGTGTGGTTATCAATCCGCTGCCGTAGGGGCCAAAAGGCAATTTCAAGGTCTCAAAAAAGCCCTGTGATTGAGAGTTCACGGGGCTTTTTTATTAGGAATTATATACAAAAGGGCCGAGGAAAAGATTGAGGTTTCTTGAAGGAATTAAATATGGGTACTATACTGTATTTATGAGGTATTCATTCGATATACAATAGTGCCAGCAAATGAAAGGAGTTTTACATGAGACAGATTATTGTTTTGTGTTTTCTTGCTATATGTGTTCCGTCAGAGTCCTTTGGCGAAGGAATTTTTGGACTCAAAAAAGGAATGACGCTGGAAAAAATAAAAAAATTAGACTTTGGACATATAAAACAATATGAGGATGAATCTAATCTTTTTTTTGTTGAGCAACCCAAAAAGCCACAAGGCGCAGACTATGTGTACTTTGTAATGATACCAGAAATGGGATTGATGAAAGTTCGTTTTTCTTGGGTGATAGAGGCTAATTCTTATGGGGACGAGTTAAAAAGGAAGTTTAATGAATTGGAAAGCATATTGTCTAAAAAATATGGCGAAGGAGAGAAAATTGATTTGCTAAAGCCGGATGCTGTTTGGGATAAACCCAGAGATTATATGGAAAGTTTAGAAAATAACGAGAGAGAGTTATCCTGGTATTCAATAGATATTCCTTATCCAAATAAAGCGGAGGTTGAGGTTGTTGTAATGGAGGCTGGGGCAAGTAGGAATCCAATTTTGTTTCTTACTGACCGTCTTTATGAAGGTTTTGTAAATTTAGATTATTATTTTCAAGGGTTTCATGATTATTTAGAGAGGGAAAATTCACAGTTTTAATTGATTAGTGTTAAAAGAAGCGTTGCAACAGTCAAAATTGGTGTAAAATCAATTATTTTCAATAGTTTATAGTAAATTTTACAGTGTGTTATATGAAAAAATATTGGGAAAAAAGAAAAAGGCAAAAATCTATACTATCAGCGATAGAAGAATTAGATAGTGGGTACGGTTGTTATGGGGCAGATATAGTGAGAAAACTTGGCGAAGAGACAGGTGCAAAAAATGAGTTTAAAATGGCAAAGGATTTATGGGGACTAAAGGACAAAGGTCTTGTTGATTTCCGATTAACTGGCAGTAACGATTTGGATCAAGTTCTGCGTAATATCCGAGTGACACCGAAAGGTCGAAAAAAGTGGTTGTTATATCGTGATGATATAACGTCTGTTTCTGCGATTGTTGCTGCTATTGCGTCTGTCATTGGAATCGTTTTGACTTTTTTAAATTAGGATGATTGGTTACTGGAATATAGAATTTTCTAAATGTATTAGAATGGGTTTATGACGGCCAGTACTTTTTTGAAATTCCTCGGACACTTTGTATATAATTCCCTTTTTATTGTAGTGTGTGGATTAGAAGTCACGCATCACTTTACGTAATAAATCGAATCCAAAAATGCTGCCCGTGCCCGCCAGACCTGTAACTCAATTTTGGATTTGGGACACGGAGCATTCCCCCACGTTGATTCCTTAATTCGTTCTATAATCGAATCCCAATATGCCTCATAAGTGACGCTTTTTTTTATAGAAAAATCTTGGCACAATCGCTCTTGGTTGTTTTTGGTCAAACACACGAAGATGTCAGGTCGCTTCAGGGTCAGCAAGCGGGTTGCGGTAGCAATCCCATGCCTTCCTTCTGGGAATGCTTTGAGGTACTCATCAATGTATTTGAGATACATATTTTTTGAAATGTAGCCTGACGCTGGTATTAAATCAAGTGCTTGTGATAAATGTTTATCATTGTTGTTGATTACATTTTGAAACTTCCCTGCTCCTCTCATACTCCCGAACAATAGGTAGTTCACACCATCATCGCTCCCGTCAATTAAACCGGCTATCTTTCGTCGATTAATGTCGTTCATATCGCAGAAGTGGACGTGGTTATCGAATAGATTTCTCGCGCTCTGAATGACTTTCAAGCGTGTTTCCAGGCAGATTTTTTCTTTTTTAAAATACTTATTTTCCACCTTGATACAATTGAAGTATTCCCGCCATGTCTTGCTCAGGACTGGTATTTCTAAAGGGGATTTTCCTCCGTCACCCTGATCAGTGTTTTCAAGACCAAATTTTCCCTCGAGTTTCTGCACTATCGGCCGTTTCCGCTTCCACGCTTGTCTGTAGGCTTCTAAGTCGCTTTTGTCAAGTATAGGTGTTTTTCTCCAATATTTATCCAAAGCATCGAACAATTCCGCCTGGGTATCAGAGCTATCACGGTCCTCATCTGTAACCAGGATAGCTACTTCATCGTTCCTTTCAAATCCGCCGCGGGTAAGGTTGGCACTGCCGATGATACATTCCCAGCGGTTGGAACTCATTTGGAAGTAGTACACCTTTGGGTGAAAGACCTCATCCGTGGCTTTGATGAAATGGACATTCTTGTGCGTGATAAATGATTCGATAAAATCTGGATGAGTTTGATAAAAATGCGTACCCACGATCATTCTTTCGATCTTTGCTTTGTGTGTTTTTAATAGATCGAAGACCTTGAATCCAATCGTGGCCCAGGCAACGGCAATTTGGCAGGAGGAACATTCTGCAAGAAGTCGAGTTATTTCCCTATTGATCTCGCAGGATGTCGTTAGAATTTTCATGAGAGATTACTTGTTTTCTAATATGGTATAGAGTCATAATCGCTGTTTCTTTATGAATCCAGATTTGCGTTTTGGTACTGGATAGCTGACTGCTGATGGCCGACTGCTGAACGCCGATCGCTAACTACAAAACCGCCGCACCATTTCTGAGAAGGTATCCACAGCTTGATGGAGTTGTTCGATTTCGATCCATTCATCAATGGTGTGTGCCTGTTGAATATTGCCGGGGCCGAGTACGACGAGTTCCATGGTCTTGCCAAAGATCATGCCATCGGTGCCATAAGCTACGGTTTTGGGTTCGTTCTTATTTGTGACGGAGAGGGCTTCTTGCACGATGCGAGATTCCACCGGGGTGTGGAGTGGAGCGAGGCCGTCGTAGATATCGACGTGGACTTCGCGTTCTTCGGCCAGTGTTCTGATTCTGTCGAGCAAGGGCGCGAAATCCTGTCCCGGCATGGGGCGCATGTTGAGGGTTGCCCCGCTTTCTGGCGTGGTGATGTTCGATGCTTGTTCCCCCCCGTGTATGACGGTGTTGAGGGTGGCGTGTGGGGGTGTGAAGGCGTGGTTAAGGTATTTTTCGTCGGTTTGGAGTTCGCGGTCTATGGCGAGCATGTCGTTGAGGAAGGGGATGAGTTTGTGATTGGCGTTGATGCCTGTTCCCGTGCTGCTGTGCGTGGCTTTTCCCGTGGCTGTGACGCTGATTTTGACCGAGCCTTTATGGGCGTGTACCACGTCGAGCAGGGTCGGTTCGCCAATAATGCCGTAGCGCACATCGGATTCTTTTAATACCTCGGATTTTTGGGCGACGACATCGGCGCCTCCGCAGTTGATTTCTTCATCTCCGGTGACAACCACGTAGATGGGGTGTTTGAGTTCGTTGATGGAGAAACGGCTTGCCGTGGCGATCATGCAGGCGACCGAACCTTTCATGTCGGCTACGCCGCGTCCGTAAATGCGGGAGCCCTTTTCGACGACTTCAAAGGGGTCCCAGGCCCACCCTTCGGCGGGTACGACGTCGTTGTGTCCCATCAGGGCGAGGCCACCGGTGCCATTTCCTTTTTTTCCGACGAGGTTCAGTTTGGGAACGCCGCTGGGGTCTGTGTAGGGGATGCGTTCGACCGCGAGGCCAGCTTTGCGCATACTTTCTGCCATGGCATTTGAGCAATCTACGTTGCTCAAATAGCTGGTTGAGTTGAAGGATACAGATTCGCGCGTGAGTTGTACGGAGTCCATAAGGTTTCTTTCCCGATTATGGCTGAATGGGGTAG
>JAPOXY010000193.1 GCA_026706845.1 Gemmatimonadota bacterium | reverse complement strand
CTAGTGTCCCAACGTTTAATCAAACAATTTCAGTTGGTTATGATACGCTGGGTCTGGAGACAAATCCAGCCCTTTCGTAAGTAGCTGATTTAACGGTATTTTTTCAAACAGGGTCAAGCTCAAAACCTGCAGAATTGTGTGGAAACTATGCTCAAGCCCAAGACGCTTTTTTATGATGGCTATGAGCATATAAACCGAAACCGCTATCCATATCTGGGACTTCACGGCATTCTCAGAGGTTCCGTAGAAACTCTTGATTCTCAGGTGCTGCTTGATCCACTTGAAGAATAGCTCAACGTGCCAGCGATTCCTGTACAGTTCGCAAATGGTCATGGCAGGAAGCGAGAAGTTATTCGTGATGAAGATCAGTTTCTTATTACGTTCCTTATCCCGATACTTAACTGCACGCAGATGTTCGGGGAAATCTTTGATGCTCTTTGGGCCTGAGAGTTTAATTGTCCAGTCGTAGATAAGTCCTGTGGAACGATCCACCTTGTGGGATTTAATCCGTCGGTACCGGGTGTTCTTTTTGGCTCGCAGAACAAAAAAGCATCTGGATTGGTGGAGACGATACAGGCGGGTGAAGTCGAGGTAAGCTCTGTCCATAATATAAAAGGCTCCGGGTTCGAGGATAATCCTGTCCAGAATATTGACATCGTGGAGTTTGCCATCGGAAATGTGAATGAAGGCAGGGATATAGCTTTGCAGATCAAGGAGGGTGTGGAGTTTTACGGCTGATTTGGTTCTTCGGAAATTGGCCCAGGGAAACAAGTTGAGACAGAGGTCTATGGTCGAAGAGTCCAGTGCATAGATCGTATCGGGGATATCAAGCCCGTTGTCATCGTCACGATAGAGCAAGCGGGCTTTGCGGATAAGGTGCTGTGCGAAATCCGCATAGATTTGCCAGTTGCGAACTTTGTTTGCATTGGCAAGGGTGTTACGTGATACGGAACCTTTGATTCCTATATGGTAGAGTCGTGCTTGTTGGGCCCGGAGGCATGATTCTACATCACGAAGGCTTTCTCTGCAGGTAAGCTGGGCAAAGGCCATGCAGCGATACTGCTCCGCGCAGAAGAATGATTTGACTTTATGATTGCCGTTGTAACGTTTTACGTATCTGTGGAAGGTGTCCCACGGAAGATGATCCATGAGCTGAGAGAAAACCAGTTTCCCCGTGTACACGATATCTGCCTCCTGTTATGCTGATAGATACAGGTATCATGGGAAAACAGATTTTGAACTTCAAGTCGGACGCATCTATTAATGGCTGTTTTGTCGCTATAATCAAGTGGTTACAATACACTCAGCTCAAAACGTTGGGACAGCAGTGTAAACAACTATATATCCCAATCGAAATTTAATCAAATCTGGTGTAAGGGAGCATGATCAGGCGACGGCCCGATTGTCTGATTTCACTACAATTTTTCTGTAGGGCAAAGCTGAGGCTGTTAAACGGATTGAGCGAAAAAAAATATGCCGGTATCACCTTGACCGGCATTATTGGAGAAAACTAAAGTTCGGTCCCCACCGCGTCAATGTATTCAGGGATTATGGCACGTCAGATGGGCAGTTCGTGCTTCTGCTCGGCGATATGAAATTCAAGCTTGCTGTTCGGCTTCATTGATGGAAACGCGGTGATCCCAAGTTTATAGTCTTCGGGGTGTACGCGAAGAGTAAAGTAATGCGATATGATCAGCAGGTTGACAGCCATATGAAGTGTCATCCATCGGGCGCCGAGACACGTGTGCGGGCCCAGTCCGTATGGGGCGTATCCGGGGTTTCTATGCTCATTGCGGGGCGGCAGGTAGCGGTCGATATCAAATGAAAAGGGATCCGGAAAGCAATCTTCCATATAGTGCGGGGCGGTTTGTGCAATGTTTATTCTGGTCCCCCGCGGTATTTCGTAGCCCTCGATCGTGAACGTATTCACGACGTCACGCATAGACATTGGAACAATCGGGTACACACGAAGGCATTCATTGATGAAGCGATCGGTAATTTCCATATTGGCGGGAGTCAAGTCTTCGCCGGTTGGATCACCATCTGAAAACAGTACGTCGGCCTCACTTCGAATTTTTTCGTAAAGCTCGGGGTGTGACGCCATGGCATAAAGGGCGAAGTTAAAGCCGTCACCTAAGTACATGCTGGCAAGCACCACTGCCGACAGAGCGAAACTCAGATTCGACTCGGGCATCAATAGCGGGTAGTTCGCATTGAGGCTTAGCAGATCATCCACAAAGTTTCTCGGACAACCGGCCCGTTGGGCTGCTGTATGGACACTTTGCACCCGCTCCATCAAAGTGTCTATTGCCTTGGCCCTGCGTTTCATTCCCGGTGTTTTCAACATGAATTTTGGCAGAATGTTTAAGAGATGGGTGCTGAGCGCCCGCTCCTTGTAGGCAATTATATCATCCATGATATCCTGCGTATCAATGTTCATCATTAAAGGTGACGTCTGAGCGTTAATCATTTTTCGGCACAGATCCCTTGCAGGATAGCTTTCGCCCACTTTCCAGTTTGCCATGTATTCGCGAGCCTTGCTGTAGACCATATCCAGCTGCTCTTCCAGTCTCCCGCGGGAGTAGGCTGGAGTCATGGTTTTCCGATACCGGAAATGGTCTGCGCCATCCAGGGCAGGTAGTATGCCTACCGCCCCGTACACTTTCTCAAATTCGACAAAGAGGCTCTTGGATGTCAGGTACTTCCGTCCGTGTCGACGCGCCCAGCGGTTTGTTTCTGGTCCGGAAAGAAAAATATTCGGCTTTGAAAAAGGAGGAGCGATCTCAAAAACCGGGCCGTACCGCTTTGTCAAATCTGCAAAAAGTGCTGGAAGGTTTCCAATACGAGTGTGTGGATTGAGCAGT
>JAPOXY010000192.1 GCA_026706845.1 Gemmatimonadota bacterium | reverse complement strand
GTTGGCGCTGCGCGGAGGGTATATGTTCCGCTACGATTCCTTTGGGCTTACAGCAGGTGCAGGCGTGAAATTGCCCCTGGCCGGGACAAAGATCACGGCGGATGTGGCGTGGCAGCAGTCCAAACACGATCTGAATCAACCCTTGCGGTTTGGGATGGGCTTCGCGTTTTAGTTCGTTGTGTTGAGCATGTAAAAAGGCGACCGAGTTTTTCGGTCGCCTTTTTTGATTTTGCCATCTCTCTATTTTTTGTACCTGAACTGGATTTCTTTGGCGGCTTTTTGTCCATTGTTGAGGTCTTCAATTGTGACGGTGAGGCGGTTGTAACCGGCTTTGACTTTTTTCAGGCTGAGTTCAAAATACCCGGTGGTAGATTGTTCGTTGCCGGTCTGTTCGAAGCTGACTGTGACCTGTGTTTTGTCTTTTCGCTGGAATATACTGGCAAGGGCGCCAACGCTGCTGCGGACCAGATTGAAGGGGCGTATTGGATCTTCCACGGCAATGGTATAGGTGACGCGATAGCGGGTTTGCCCAAATTCGTTTCGGGTGAGGTTGTAGAGTTCGTAGTAGGCATAGGCGCTCTGGTCTTTCTGGTAGGCGCGGGAGATCATGGGCACGACCCATACGTCGCCTTTGCGGAATTTTTCGTCACCCGGGTTTTGCGAGATGTTCCAGCTTAGCTGGATGTCGCTGAGTTGCAAGGCATTGGACTGGTAAGGTTCAACCTGTACTTGATGGCGATAAATACCTTTGCGTTCGGCAGCGCGGTCATTGACCTGTACTGTGAGCAGGTAGTTGCCGGGGGGTACGTCTATCGGGATGAGGGTGGGGATGAAGGAGCCTTCGGGCCACATGTGGTGGCCGATAGACCGGAAAAATATGGCGTCTTGTGCGCGGTAAACATTGGTGTAGGAGGTGTCGGCCAGGATGACGGCGCAGTCGGCGACAATCGTGGAGGTGTCGCCCGAAGCAAAGGTGCCCATTTCTACGGGGTCAATGCCGTAGTAGATTTCCAGGCGGGTGGCGCCATCTGGCCCGCGAAAGTCGGCAAAATCGTAGTGGAATCCGAGGCCCGACATGGGGCCGCCGGGTGTGTAAAAGTCGGGGACTTCGCTGACCGTGCGGTTGGCGATGGCCTCGGGGGCGTAGTAAGCGAGCAGGGAGAATCGGTGCAGGCCAATGGAGGTTTCTTCGTGGGGAAAGTCGGGAAGCGGCGCATAGCTGTAAACACCGTTGCCCAACTCGTTGGTGAAGGTGATTTCGATGCCTTCTCCAATATTGGTATAAACCCAGGTTTCCCAGGGCACAATGGTCATGTCGCCGCGTGAGGTGACGGGCAGGAAGTGGTGCTGGTTTTCGGGGCGCGTCTGCCGCCGCTGGTATTCGTCGAGGGCCAACTGCCCAATTTCTCCGACCTCACCTGTTGCCTCTCCATCTGCGCCAAGGGCTTCTGTGAGGATGAATTCGTCCAGGTTGCCTTCAACCGTGCCAGGGGGAACGAGAATATTGCCGCCTTCATCGGTGCGTGCGAGGGCTGCGGGATCGAGTTCGCCGACGAAAGACTGGTTGGAACGGATGGGATAGACTGGTCCGGTAAAGACTTCGTCCATGGCTTCGGGACCATAGAGGGCCAGGGCGAGGCGTTCTTTGACCTGTTCTACGGCGGGCGTGATTTCGGGATTGGCCCTGCCAGAACGCGCGCGGTAGTCGGGATCGCCATAGCGGATGTAGATGTCTCCCCGCGCATCCCAGGGCGTTTTGGCTTCGGCGAAGTGGTTCCGCGCGTACCACACCCTGCGGTAGTGCTCGATAAGGCGTTCGTTGACTTCGGTGAGCAAATCAAAATCGCGCTTTACCCAGAATTGTTCGAGAAAGGCGGGACGCTCGGCTTCGGAAGTTTCTTCATAGATTTTGATTTCTTCTTTGGTACCTACCCTGGCGATGTCGTCGTAATAGGTCCGTTCTGTTTCGGGCAGGGTGTTGATGAATTGCTCGAACACGTTGAGGGCTTTTTCCGGCTCTCCCTTATCGAAGAGGATCTGCGCGGCGATGGGAAGGAAGCGAGCATTTTCGAGGTGGTATTCGAGGTTTTTGAGGATGGATTCGCTCAGGATCATCTGGTTGTCGCGTTGACGACCTTCGGCGTTGCGGCGCAGTTCAATATAGGAAGTGCCCAGGAGGTAGGCGATTTCGGGATTGTCGGGCTGGTGTGTCAATGCCTGTGCAAAAGCCCGCGAGGCAGCGGTGTGGTTCTCATTCAGGCGGATGTACGCGCGACCGAGGAGGATATAGGCGGGGGCGTAGGTGGGGTCGAGCCGGGTGGCGCGCCGGGCCGCGCTGACGGCTTTGCGGGCATGGTAAACAGCCATGATCCCGCCAGAAGCTTTTTTATAGTAGATATCTGCAATGCCGGTCTGAGCTTCTGGCGAGGCATCATTGAGTTTGAGGGCTTCTTTGAATGCCTTCATCGCGTGGTCCAGATACCCCACATTGGTGTATATACGGGCAACGGCGAGGTAGGTCTGGATGTTATCGGGATTGTGTTTGATGGCTGCTGTAAGCACTTTGATAGCCTGGTCTTTTTTGTTGGCTTCAAAGGCAGCCTGTCCCTGGGCAATGAGAGAGTCAATCTGGGCTTCACGAGCGGCAAGCGGTGAAGAGAGCAGGAAACAGAGCAGGGCGGGTGCAACACATTTGAGGGTTGTGTTCATCGCATGTCCTCCCGGCAAAAGATGAGGGACTATATATACGGGAACGCCCGGCGGTTCAAGGGGTTCCGGGCATTCCAATAGAAATATAGGCTATTGGCTTGTCCCACACAAGGCATAGCTCGCGGTATTTGCTTGAATTTCGGATTGAGAGGCGATAAACTTATGGTAGGGATTGATTGATTCGAAACACTAAGGGAGGATCTATGCTATTTACCGATGCACAAATGAGGCAATACGATGAGGAGGGAGCGGTTACGATCGACAGTCCCTTCACGACCGAGGAGTTGGACCGCGCGGAAGCGGCATGGGACAGGTTGAAGGCGAGCGGGCGTCCGCCTTATGAAGATCCAGATTATGTCGATGTCGTCCAGCATCCCTATTTTGAGGAGGTCGCCAAAAAGGTGTTGCGAGCCGAGTCCGTGCATCTGTGGTGGGGATTGTCTCCCCACGAACGCGCGCCGAGCAGCGCACCTTTTGCGAGCGTTCGCGAGCAATGGGGGAATGGATGTCACGTCGATATCCAGGCGACCTGGGAGGATTTTCAGGCGACGCCACGCCGGATGCGCGCTGAGTTGTGGTTCTGGGTCAATGACGTGCCCGAGCATCGGGGGGCTATGCGCATTTTGCCGGGTAGCCATCGCCCGATTATGGAACACTGGAGCCGGGTTTTGACGCCAGAGCACAAGGCGATGTTGCCCCGCGTCCACGGGTTGCGCCCAGAGCCGTCGGATACTGCGCCGGCTTATCCCGAGCATGTGCCCGAACTAATTGATACGCTCTGGCTGGAACAGGAGCCGGTTCCGGCTGTTGCGCGTCGAGGTCAGATTCTGATTTTGTGCAGCGGGGGATTGCACTCTGCATGGCAGAACGAGGATACGGTGCCCCGCAAGGGGATGGGAACGTCATGGATCGCTACGGGCGTGTCCTGCGGGTTGCCGAAGAATCAGCGCGATGGGGTGATGTCGTTTTTCCCGCGGCTGCGAGAGAAGTTGCGTCCCGATCGCGCGCATATTGTGCCCGAGAATTTCGACTGGCTGTTCGAGAGCGATTACGAGCCGAAATGGCCTGAGACTTTTTTGGGAGCCATTTAAAAATAGAGGAAGACCGATGCGTGCAGTGATCCCGGGGACTTTTCTCTTTGTAGTAATGGTATGTGGGTGTGCGAAGGATGCGCCACAGCCCGTGACTTCCAAAGCGATATATACGGGCGCAGAGGCGTGTGCAACGTGTCATCAGGAGACTTATAAAGAATGGCAAGGGTCGTTGCATCGGCGGTCAATGCAGGTGCCTTCGGTCGAGACTGTGCGGGGAGATTTTAGGCAGAACAATACATATACGTATAGGGGAATGACTTCTCGAATGTTTGTGCGGGATGGGACCTATTTTATGGAGACGGATGGTGCGGATGGAAAACGAGAAGTCTATCCCGTCGAATATGCGATCGGAGACCGGGATACGCAGTGGTATTTGACCACACTCGAAGGTGGGCGCATTCAGGTGCTGCCGGTCTATTGGGATGTTCGGGAACAGACGTGGTACGATCCAGTGGAGGGGTTGTTCAATCACCCGCAGGGCTTTGCGCCGGGCGATGTCAATTACTGGACAAATTTTGGGCGGAATTGGAACTTCCAATGCCATGATTGTCACGCGAGTCAGATCAAAAAGAATTACGATCCAGAGACAGGTACTTACGCGACGCACTGGACGGACCTGAGCATTAATTGCGAAACATGTCATGGATCTGGAGGTCAACATGTGGCATTCTGGAAAGCGTTGCCAGACAAGGTGCCAGCGCGAGATACGACACTGGTAAATTTGCGATTTTTGAGTGCGGAGCAGTCAGTGGAGGTCTGCGCACAGTGTCACGCACACAAAAGGATTATCAAAGAGGGATATCAGCCGGGCGATCCATTTTACGACTTTTACGAATTGGAAGTGCTGGATAGCGAAAAGTTCTGGGCAGATGGACGCTACCGCGAACTGAACTACAACACGCTGGCTTTTTTGATGAGTTCGTGTTATACGGCGGGGCATCTGACGTGCGCTGGTTGTCACGATTCTCATCATCTGGGTCCTGTGAGAGGGGAAGGCGAGACCCGCGCTACAACCTATGACCGGGTGTGCTTGAACTGTCACAGGACAGATGTGGGAGAGCCTGTTGAAAAGCATAGCAATCACAAGACGGTGGGGTGCGTGGATTGCCATATGCCACCTGTAGAAGAGGTGAAGCGGATTGGGATATACGATCACCGCATCCTGTCGCCGGTACCGGAAAATACGGTTCGGTTTGGCATTCCAAATGCGTGTAACGAATGCCATAGCGATCAAACGCCCAACTGGGCAGCAAGCTGGGTAAAAACGTGGTGGGGTTCACAGGCAGATAAAGTAGCTCAGGCTGAAGCAATTGCTCTGGGACGGGTGGGAGATCCAAAGGCTCTGGATGGTTTGATCGCGCTTTCGAAAGACCAGAGTATGGTGTTGCGGGCTTCGGCAGCAGTGTTACTGGGCAGGCAGACAGATGAGAGGGCTGAAAAGGCTTTGATAGATGCTCTGGACGATCCACATCCGATGGTACGCACCCGGGCTGTAGAGGGATTGATGGTTTATGGAAGTGATGTGGGTATTGAGGCCGTGGCCGAGCGGCTGGATGATCCCTCGCGTTTGGTGCGCATTAGGGCGGCTTCGATGCTGGAGGGTGTGAATCTATCGGGCGATAGGGGTAATAAGCTATCGGAAGCTCTGACAGAATATCGGACAATAGTGACAGGTCTTCTTGCCGATGATCCAGAGGCACAGGTACAGGTGGGCATTGATGCATTGCAACAGGGTGATGATCGGGCCGGGGAGATGGCATTTCGACATGCACTGAAGATCGGGCCCGAAATGCCAGATGCTTATGCGGGCCCTCGTACCGCGTTTACCAGGAAC
>JAPOXY010000191.1 GCA_026706845.1 Gemmatimonadota bacterium | reverse complement strand
CTTCACAGCCATACGCGAACTCTACGCCCAATTGCCCGAATCCAGAGTGCGCGGTTATGGCGCCGGGCGCTTCAGCTTTAATATCAAAGGCGGGCGCTGCGAAGCCTGTCTGGGCGATGGTGTACGCCGCATTGAAATGCACTTCCTCCCCGACGTATTCGTCACCTGCGACGTATGCGGTGGCAGCCGATACAACAGAGAAACCCTCGAAATCCGGTACAAAGGCAGTTCAATAGCCGACGTCTTAAACCTCACAGTAAATCAAGCTCTTACCTTCTTCCGCAATATCCCAGCCGCGCAGCGACAACTCAAATCACTCGCCGACGTGGGCCTGGGTTATCTCCGCCTCGGCCAGCCCGCCACATCGCTTTCTGGCGGCGAGGCACAGCGCGTCAAACTCGCAACCGAACTGGCGCGAACCGCCACGGGCAAAACGCTTTACCTCCTCGACGAACCCACCACGGGATTGCACTTTGACGACATCCGCGTCCTCATCGAAGTCCTCGACCGCCTCGTTGACCGCGGCAACACTGTTCTCATCATAGAACACAACCTCGACGTCGTCAAACGCGCAGACTGGGTCATCGACCTCGGACCCGACGCAGGCGAAAAAGGCGGCAACATCGTCGCAACCGGCACGCCAGAGACCATCGCCCAAAATCCATCTTCCCACACGGGCCGTTTCCTCAAAGAAATTTTAACCCCATAAAAAAAAGCGCTCCATCGCTTACTGGAACGCTTCTTTTATTCTATAGATCCCCACCACCTATTTCCGCTCATCGTATTGCCGCCTGTAATACTCTCGATACCCTGCGCTCTCTCGAATTTTTCGCCACCAATCTTCATTGCCCAGATACCATTCAACCGTCAGGCGCAATGACTCTTCAAAATTGTACTTTGGCTTCCACCCCAGCGCCATAATTTTTGACGCATTCAGAGAATACCGCATATCGTGTCCGGGCCGATCAGCCACATGCTGCATCAAATCTCTGGGCTTCTCCAAATACTCAAGAATTTTTTCCGCAACAGAAAGACCATCCGCTTCATTCTCACCCCCCACATTATACGCCTCGCCCTGCGCGCCCTTGTGCAGCACCAGATCAATCGCCTCGCAGTGATCCGTCACATAAAGATGATCGCGAATCGCCGTCCCCGCGCCATACACGGGCAATGCAAGATCATCCATCGCATTGGTAATATAAATGGGCACGCGCTTCTCGGGATATTGAAACCCCCCAATATTATTGGACGCGCGCGTAATCACCACGGGCAAATTGTATGTAATGGCAAACGCCCGCGCCATCATATCCCCGGACGCCTTCGCCACCGCATAGGGATTGCGCGGCGCAATCGGTGCATACTCCGTCCACGGATCTTCGTCCTCTTCCAAAGATCCATACACCTCGTCTGTACTCACCTGCAAAAACCGCTCAACACCGCAATCCCGTGCTGCAGCCAGCAGCGTGTACACACCCAGCGCATTGGACTTCATAAACTCCTCGGCACCCATAATGCTCCGATCCACATGGCTCTCCGCGGCAAAATTCACCACCAGATCGACCCGCTGCATCAAATCATTGACCAACCCGGCATCGCAAATATCCCCCCGCACAAATTCATATCGGGAATCGTCCGCAACATCCAGCAAATTATCCAGATTGCCTGCGTACGTCAGCTTGTCCAGATTGATAACGCGATAATCGCGATACGCATCGAGAACATATCGCACAAAATGGCTGCCGATAAACCCGGCACCGCCTGTAATGAGCATTGTCTTCAAATTTTTCTCCGTTCATGCGGGTTAGGAGGATATGCGTTGCCTGTCGAAAGTGTTGGTGATGATTCCACATCTTTTATCTTTGTTCTGCCTTCGGCGACCTACTTTTTGTCATCAGAGAAGACGCGATTGAGCGTCTGAAGAAAAGTAGGCAAAAAATGCCGCTCTCAAACGCCGAGGGGCTGGCACAGCGCAAATCGCTTCTATGGAAATACCATCCAAGATGGCCTTCAGAGTTGGGATACAATAAGAATGTCCGCTACGAGACGGACTCACGCGCTGTGCGTGATGGCTTTAATTGATGGTGTTTTGGGATGGTTTTTTTATGATGGATTATTTGAGTACACCGCCTTTGTGTCCTCTCGGACGCCCTCCAGTAAGTCTGCGGCAAGATAGTAATCCTCCACATCCTCAAGACCGCGTTTGATAATCTCTCTAAGAAAGAAATCCTTGCTGTGCCCTGTTCGCGCCACGAGGGAATCAATTCGTTTCTCAGCTTCGGGAGCCAGTTGAATAGTAGCCGCCATATTACCATCCCCTCTCAACGCTGTAAGATAGACACGATACCGATCTGGCATCGCCATCAATTCATACACGTCTTCTTTCTGTTCGTTCAAAATAAAATGGCATAAAATATTGAACGGTAGTGACAGAGTGTTGGATTCAAGGTCGGAGACTTCCTATTGTGTTGGTTTGGGGTTATTGTTTTTGCGATAGAGGTGGGATTGCCTGTTTTAGTTCTACTAAATGAAGAGACGGTAGTCATATGATGTGGCTCCAAAGCGCTGCAATAGTGAGCCAATGCGGGCGATCTCGTTGGAAGAGTGGAGAGTCGCAGGAGCTTTTGTATAAAGGTCAAAAGTATTCCAATTCATCTTCGACAAACCGAGAATTTCTTCGCAGATTTGCTTAAGGTCAGTTTGTCCCACATGCCGACGAATAGTCAGAGGAGCAGGGATGCGCCGTTTACCCTGAAAATATTTTAATTTCGGATTAACGGCTGTTGTCGCTCCGTGAACCCAAAGCAAGGCCGTATAATCGTCCAATTGTACAGCCGTTCCGCGCCGCACAGGATAATTGTCCTCGTCTATATTTCCGTAGCGATCTGTTTGAGAGGCCACGTACCGTAGAGCATTTTCTGTTTGGATTTCTAACATGTCAATCTGTTCAACATTACCCAATCCATCCAAAAGACCTTCACGTTCATCTCTTCTAAATGGAGTCCGCTTATGTAGTACCACGCGACTGGGGAGCTTTGAATGCGCCTCATAAAAAAGCTCTCGGATGGTCTCACCCACGCGCCTCGCATCGTCTTTAGACATGAACGGATTACGCCCGCGCATAATCGGATTTTCAACTTTGCTGAGGCGATATTGCAAACCCTCGCCACGCGCGCTGTAAATGTGACTACATCCCAAAATCACATGCTGATGCGGCGAGGCAGTTCTGTCAATGCTAAAACCAAGTCCCACGAAGGCTGTATCATCACTCAGATTGTCGAGCACCCAAGGAGTCCGCCTGCTTTTGACATACAGGGCGAGGGAAAGCCACCACCATATACGGCACTGCTGTCCGCCAGACAAAGTATCCTGATTGAGAAATTGGGTGGCTACCCCACGCTGAACGCAAAAAGCCTTAACGAAATCATGTACATCGAAACGTTCATCCTCATCGCTGTATCCACGTAATTGACTCCAGCGGTCTGGAAAGAAGATCAAGACTACTTGGGGTGCATACGACGATTGAAGGGTTCGAATGCTGTCGTTGATTAGCCTTGCGACCTCAACCGCTCCTCGTCGAGGGTGTGTTTCTCGTGGCTCAGGACAAGTGACCCACCCCGCAGTACCAATATTTGGTATTTCCAAAGGCAGACCGTATGCCTGTTGGAAGCTTGGATATTCAATCAGATAATCTCGTTCACTTTGCGCCGGTCTGTGATGCCTGTGTGCTTGAGCAAGGTAGGCATGGAGCTTTCTCGCTTCTGTATGTGGGCATATAACGCCAATTCGCACCGAAGGAGCAAGCCCCCTTTGCGTCAGAGCAAAATCGTAAGGTCTATTATTCACCACACCTTTTATTGGATGTGTGTCTTTTATTTGTCCTGAAGCACTACGATTGGAAAATACAAGTGGTGGCTCGAGAAGTTCTGTACCTTGATGCTTTAGGAGGGGCTGCATGCCCTTGGAAATTTTTAAAGAAGAGCTGCCTGTATGGCTGATTCCAGCAAAGATTGGAGAACGATATACCTTGAATTTGAATGTTGAACCACAGTTTGGGGGATATTCAAAGAGATTCAATCCATGGTAAGGAAACAACTCGCTACGCCATTTCATCATGACTTTATTAAAAGGTTTGTTGTGTTGCCAGCCAAGAATATTCAGTTTGATTGAGTTAGCGATTTGATAAGGCACCTGTTCTCCATTAGCATCCAGTACTTTGATAGATGGCTTCAAAACCAGATATTGCCTATTTCCTATCCGGCGTATAAACAATAGAATCGACTCATAGGCAATACATTTCATTCCACCTTGCTGGGTCGTTTTAACGGACTGTGAAAGCCACAATTCTCTACGGCCATCCGTTTTGATGCCAGCCGTATCAGCCATGGTATTAACCAATGCTTCCCGCATCAACGAAACTATCGCGCCATCCTCATATCGAAATTCCTCCGGCTCCACTGGCGTTCGTTGGATCTCACCTTTGATATTGTCTCCAAATATTTCCCGTATATCATCAATCAGGCCGATGGCAAGCACCTTGCCTTTTGGAACAGCAACAACGTTATGGTTGCATGTTTGTTCCCGTAGCCAAGACCAAACCCTCTTTTCCGGCCACACTTTCAGATCAAATTGAAATACCTCCGTCGGGCACTCAATT
>JAPOXY010000190.1 GCA_026706845.1 Gemmatimonadota bacterium | reverse complement strand
AATGGGAATCTCTATGGACAGGTGCCCGCCCCCGCGCGTGGGATCGAGAAGCGCACCCCCGCCTATCTTGACATCCAACTGTGCATCTGCCCGACCCAAAAACGCGACCATTGTGAAAAAAAACACCGCAACCATTGACTTCATACAAACCCCCTGATAATAAGGAACACGCACGCCAACCGACCGCATGCCAACCGACCTCATACTAATCTGCCATGGACAGGCCAGAGAACGCGACGGCGAAAACCACTACGGCTGGTGGGCCGACCTGCCCCTCTCGCCTCGGGGCAAACAACAAGCCATGCTCATTGGCGAACGCCTCAGAAAAGACTTTGACATTCGCGGCCTCTACACCAGCCCCCAAAAATGCGCCCATCAAACAACCGAATGGATAGGCGATATACTCCATATCGTGCCCGAAGTAGAAAATGACCTGCGCGAACTCGAAAGCGGCGACCTCGCCACACTCACCCGCGAAGAAGTCCGAAAATATTATCCCGGCTTTTTTGGAGGACAATCCCTCGAAGAGGCGCGCGTTCCAGGCAGCGAAACCTATGCCGACCTGCACACCCGCGTTGCCAACACCGTGAGCCAACTCGTCAATGAAGCACCCGACCAGCAAATTGCGTGCATCACACACGTCCGCCCCATTGTCGCCTGCCTGCAAGCGATCATGGGATACACGCCCGAAGACGAGCACAAACCCCAATTCGCGTGCCACACCGCCTCCATTCATCACCTTCAACTCGACCCCGGAGGCGAACCCACCTTCATGGCACTCAACGATATTGCCCATCTCGCAGACCTGCCCAAATAATTCACAGATCATCCACCAAGAGGACCGCGCGTCTCCATAGCCATAGAAATCCGCTCGCTGCGCGTACCATCGCCATTGCAGTGATAGAACCGCACCGCACCGCGAAACTTATCTGCGTGCTGAACAAAATCGATCTCTGCTTCTGCGACTTGCCCGGGCACAAAAGGCTTGCGAAAATAAATCACAATCTCGTGAAACCGCAAGCGCCCGACATCGCCTCCCATCTTGTGATATTGAAGCGACAGGAGATCGAGCACCCGGTCCATGTATTTAACCGTGTTAATGTGCTGATACTGATCCGACTGATCCATGTGAAAAACAACCGGCTGCGTGTCATAGGTCAGCATATCACCACTGCCCTCGCAGCGATAGGATTCGATATCCCGACTGAGCAAATCATCTTCACCCAGTTCGTACTCCTTCAGAAATTTAAGCCCCTCCGGCACATCGAAAGGCATGCGTTCATCAGGCGGTGCAAGCGGCCGCGTAAGTGCCAGCCAGAACTCCGACCGACCAACCAGATTATCCGCCTTAAAAAGTTCGCATGTCAGAACGAGATGCCCGCGTTTGAGACTTCCGTCATCATTGCGCGTTGTAACCAGACGGATCTGAGATTCCTGTCGCAGTGTTGTCTGAAGAGAACAGGGATGTCCGAAAGTTTCAAATTTTAAAATATGATTGATCGGCGCGACACCATCGCCGCCATTGACATTGGATCTCCAGTAGGGTCGCAGCATGTGAAGACCCGACCTCAACGTGAGACTCAAACTGGATGCGACCAACTCGGCATTCATATTGAGCATGCGCCAATCAACGTCATATTCAGTTGTACCCGTCAGAACATCCATCTCACCCCTTACCCCGGATACGTAAGCCCCAGCATCTCCCGGGCATCATCTGGCGTGGCAATCTCGCCCTGAAGTTTCTCCACGATACTCGCCGCGAGATCGACCATCTGTGCATTGCTCTTGAGCAAAACACCTCTCCGAAGATAAATATTATCTTCAAAACCCACCCGTATATGCCCACCCATGAGAAAAGCCATGGTAATCATCGGCAACTGTCCTTTTCCCACGCCCAGAGCGGACCAGATCACATCGGGCGGCAAAAGACTCTTCATAAAAACCAGATTCTCGGGTGTGGCTTCAATACCCCATCCGGGACCCATACACAATTGGATAAACGGGGGATCTTCGAACAACCCCTCCTCAATCATATACCGCGCCTGGCGGATATGACCGGCATCAAAAACCTCGATCTCCGGCTTGACGCGATGCTCGCGCATGCGCTTTGCCGCGGCAACACCCCATTCCGGTGGATTCATAAACACCCGAGTGCCAAAATTCAACGAGCCGATATCCAGAGAGCAAATCTCGGGTTTTAGCGTAACTGGCTCAAGCCGTTCTTCAATAATATTTTCCCCTTTAATATTGCCTCCACTCGTCGTCAGATTAATCGCAATATCGCAAGCTTGCCGAATCCGATCCACCACCTCCTTAAAAAGCTCAATCCGCGAACACACAATACCCGTCTCGGGATCGCGCACATGGATATGCGTAATAGCCGCACCCGCCTTATGGCACTCGATAGCCGCTTCTGCAATCTCCTTTGGCGTATAAGGCACAGCCGGATTCATATCCTTCGTAGGACCCGACCCCACAACCGCCACTGAAATAATTGTCTTATCCATTTTTGTTCCTCTTGTCCTCTAAAATTAAAACGGCACCAACCAATCCTCTTCAATCCCCAGATCAAAACCCGGACCCGTCGGCGCAAACTCCAGATAGCTATTGCGCGGTACGCGCGCTCCGGGTTGTGCCACCTCTTCAAGCGGCACCCCCGGATCAGAACCGATAAAATACTCACACCAGGGGGTATTGGGCATTGCCCAGCTCAAATGCTGACCGTACGCATCGCGTCCCCCGCCGTGCAGACAAACCTCCAGACCCGCAGCAGCAGCCATATTACAAATTTTGACACAAGCAGTCAAACCGCCCACCCACTGAATATCGGGCTGGAGAATATCGAGACACCGATTTTCGATCATCAACTGGTAGGGATACGGCGTGTAAAAATGCTCGCCACTGGCAAGCGTCAACCACGGCAGGCGTTTCTTGAGTTCAATATGCCCGCCAACATCTTCGGGAATCAGGCACTCTTCCATCCAGCGCAGATTATAAGGGCGCAGGCGATTGGCCAAACGCGCGGTATATTCCACATCCAAAGCCATATAACAATCGAGCATGAGATCGCAATCATCGCCGATCAACTCGCGGATCTCGGCTATTCGCCTCTCGTTCTCCCCCAACCCCCACAACCCATCAACCGGACCGTATTGACAGGGCAACTTAAACGCCCGAAACCCCAACTCTTTGTACCAATCCACATCATCACCCGTCGCATACACAAACAAACGATCGCGCACCGGACCGCCCAGAAGCTCATAAACCGGCTTGCCCTGCAATTTCCCCGCCAGATCCCAAAGCGCCAGATCCACAGCACTAATCGCCAACGAGGCAATCCCCACAGTCCCAAAAGATTTGGACACGCGAAACATCATATCCCACAGCTTTTCAATAGCCAGACAACTCTCCCCTTCCAGTATATGCGCAAAAGCATCTTCCACCACCATAGCAACCGGACGTCCCGCCGACGTGCCGAGGCCCCAGGTCCCGTCTTCGGCAGTCACCTTAACCGAAAACCTGGGCCACTGTCTGGCACCGTAAAGCTGACGCCGCGCCTTAAACCGCGGGAACTTAGACATCGGATTTGCCACCTCTATCTGCGAGGGCCACGCCTTTCTATACCCCTTTGTCCTCGGGGCTGCACCTGTTGAAGCAGCGAGCGTCGTACCAGAACCCGTTGAGACCTGGCTTGCATCTGGCCGTTCAACGCGAACGACTTCGACGGATTTGATTTTCATGTGTTTTCCTTTTCTCGTATTGGGAATATCCTCAAAAATAAACAATGTAGCAACAACGCGATATTGTCAACCGCAATTCGGTTGTTGGAGATATTTATTTCAGGGGTGTGCAAGTCAAAAAAAAGCGTACGTGTCAATATTTAACACGTACGCTTTTGTCTCAATATGCCGAACTACAGATTCCTGGCACTGGAAATATCCTGCGCCCAATCTGCGCTTAAAATTACACTGCTATACCAACTTGTAGCGCAGCATCATAGCCCCCCGTCGCGGCATTGGCAATCACATTTGTCAGTTGGTATTGGAATGCATTGGCTGGCGAACGAAAAAGGCCATCGTCGGTATTTTTCGTGGGATTCTGTCCCCGAGGAGAATATTCC
Source organism: Gemmatimonadota bacterium (assembly GCA_026706845.1). Taxonomy (NCBI): domain Bacteria; kingdom Pseudomonadati; phylum Gemmatimonadota; species Gemmatimonadota bacterium. The sequence continues at coordinate 9,037 of JAPOXY010000190.1, read as the reverse complement.
GTTGTATTGAACACAGCCGTATTGATTTCTTCGGGAAAAGCCAATTGCGATGTTGCCACCAATCCATTATTTAAAAAAACTTGAAAATGAATATGCGTTGCTCTGCCCGGATACCATCCCGGATAAACCGTTGTAAATGTGGCATCTCCATTCTCGTCACTCAACTGAATACCCCGGCAAAAAGTCTGTCCACTCGCATTTACATCGCCAGGTTGATTGGAAAATCCGGAATAAACCCCACGCGTATCGCAATGCCATACATCGACGCGCGCATTGACAATTGGCGTACACCCAGCATTTGCATTCACCACTTTCAAAGTCAAATTAAGCGGCACGCCCGATATATCTTCCGCAATATCCCGTCGAAAATATTCGGGATTATTGCTCAAATTTAATGGAAAAGGCCCTGCTGTTTCTCGCGGTATTAAAATGCAACTTCCTTCATCCAGGAGAGGATCGTCACCCTGGGTGACCAGGTCCTTGCTGCAAGCCTTCATAATCAGGCCTCCAACGCCCATCAGACCAACACCTCCTACGCGCTTCAAAACATCCCTTCGATTCATTCTTCTTCTCCAAAACAAACGCGATTACACAGCCCTAAAATTCATCATTTGAGACACGCGGACAGCCCACTTCGTTCCCATGAAAATTGTAATAAATTGTTACAGTGCCATTTCCTCCTTTTTCATTTAGCGAGCGAATGGGTTTTCTGTAGAGGGATCAACCTGCAAAAAAATACACCGCCCTCCCGATATTGGGAGAGCGGTATAGAATGAACTGGTACGATGGTCCGACGCTTGTGTTATTCGCATTTCAAAACATCTCTTCTACGACCAAAGACATCACGCCTAATCCTTTGGATCAAATTTATGCCACATCTCTTTTCGGACTTCCGAAACAATAGGATCATTCGTCGTCATAATGCTCTTGTAATTTCTTTTTTAATTCGTTACGCAATGCATAAGACTTGCTCTGGTAGAATGCCAATTGCTCTTTTACCGTTCTATCCTTGAGTTGCTCATAGTGCGCGTCTCGAATCCGGCGCACAATTTTAACCGCATCAAACGTCTTTTTCGTCTCCATAATTGGTCACCTCACGCGGAGAGTATATCTGTAATGGTTTATAGCCACGCTCAATGTTCACAGCGGTGAACAGACGTATCTTGTCGAAGTGTACGATATGCCTGAAGTTCCAGCTAACCAACACATCGACTTCTGCAACCGAAGCTAAAGCGATATGCAGGGCATCATCGAAGAATCTGTCTGTCAGAATCTGTCTTTCCAGGTAGATTTCAGCAAGTTGCACGGCTTCTTCTGTAGCGTTGAGAAATTCAGGCTCCAGAGTCAAAAGTTCTGAATAAATATCTCGAATAGGCTCAGGGGCATCCCGAACCTCTGCGTCAACGACTTCGGATACGACCGGCCGGAAGTTACCCAAACGGAAATCTTTCATCAAGCCGTTTGACCAGGTGGCAAACTCATCATCATGGCAGCCGCCAATGACAGAAGTATCAACATATACACGCTGTAATCTCATGTAGCCTCATTGTATAGCATCAGCGAGTTTCTACCAAAATCGTATTGCGCTTTCTCCCACTATATCCATACTATCCGATAAAAAATGTAGCAACAACGCGATATTGTCAATCGCATTTCAAAACATATCAAGGCAGGTTGAACTTGCTGCATACGTCATTTTGACGTATGATTTGGGAATTGAGGAGATCAATAAACATGATTACTAAAGCACAATATGGGACTTCTGAACTGGCGAGAGACTTTGGATGTCTCAACATTTGGAAATGCCTTGGCCAGCTATCGAACAGGAGAAGAAAAGAGCCAGCGAGCGTTTGCTGATTTTTTGGGAATCTCCCCTCAAAGCCTTTGTGATATAGAAAAGGAAAGAAGAGTCCCAAGCCCCAGCAGAGCAGCCAAAATAGCCAGACAACTCGGCGAGCCAGAAAAATTCTGGGTTCAGCTTGCACTACAGGACATGCTTCGAAAAGAAAATTTGAACCTCGTCGTTTCTATTGATTGATGCGTAAGTCGGGAAAAGGATTTCCCTCCTACCTGACTGGATTGCTGATATTAGTGACAACCAAAACCAACTGGATCGCGGCTAAAACCATGCCGCGATGACACACGGGACGGCACGGGGACCGTCCCCTACAACATTATGCCACGATGACGGCTTTGTTGATTGACACCCCTACCACCCTGACCCCACATCTGCCGCAGTTAAGGGACCGCCGTCCTCCGTTCCCGTCGGAAACTCAACGCAACCAATCGTCTTCCGCTCGCCCCGGGAATGTCCCAAAACATCTGTCGTAATCTCTGGATAATGCCCCTCTGCATTGCCAATCAGACCACTGGACTCTGCCGGCGCAACAACCCCATTGGGCAGATACGCCACATCGACCCGCCCAGTTTTTATCCCATCCCGAGCGGGCATACCCAAATCCCCATCCGTCACATTCCCCTCCCATCGCCAATTCACTGGCTCATCGTCCTGCACCAGCCGCACAGTCCCATCGGATCTCACAAAAGCATTATTTGCAATCACACAATCCACAGGCGCCGTACCATTGGGATACCTGCTGTGATTTAGCCCCACAACCATCGCCGGACTACACCCCACAAACGTATTAAACGCAATCAGCGCGCGCGCTACCCGCACATAGAGATCATCCGACGCCCCATCCATCATACCCACCCCAAACGCATTGAGCGAGTGGAACAAATTATTCACAACAACCTGATCCGTCCCCTGCAAGCGCACACCTCCAGCCCGGCGTTCGCCCTCGCCAAAAAAGAAATTCTCAGACACCACATTGCCATCTCCATGCCGAAGCACCAACGCCCCCCGGCAATCGCGAAACGTATTCCTGCGGAGAATATTGCCATTGGACTTCACAGAAATAATCTCCGCCTCCCCACTACAACGCACAAAAAGATTGTACTCAATCACCGTCTCACAATCGCCCGGCTCCGGATCGTACGGATTCCCCTCCGTAATAAGCTGAAGCGTCTCGTATCCATTGCTCTCCTTACCATCCGGAACATCCACAAAATAATTGTGATGAACAAGGTGCCTCTCGCCCTGATTCCGAACGTAAATCTGCATCAACTGGCAGCCGCGCGTCTCCTCGAGATTATTGGTCTTATTCTCAAACCGGCAGCGATCAATCTCAACCTCCCGGCTCTCCGCCCTCACCCGTATCCACTTGCCAACCTGAACATCCGTCATCACACAGCGACTTATGCGACAACCCCGCCCCCTGACTTCCACACTCCCCTTCTCCACAAAGTGCAGCCCCACAAAACTGATATAATCTCCCACCACCAGCAGCGGTGCCTTTACAACCGCCCGCCCCATATTCTCAGCCCGAATAACAATCGGCTGATCTGCAGCCCCCCTCGCCTCGAGCCTGCACCTCTCACCATCATACATGCCATCGGCCAGCGTAATCACATCGCCCGGCTGCGCCTCAGCCACCCGCGTTTCAAGCTCAGATAGAGTCATCTTATTTTGCCTTTAACACGCGATTAAAAAAAGCTTCACGAGCCGGTTCAGTAAACGCGATATTGCGCTGAAAAGCACCGTGTCCACTCTCGTCGCCCAGGAGAATATAACTGACATTCTTGGCACCGGCTTCTCGCAGCGCGCTGACCAACTTATCCGAATGATAGACACCAACCGTGCGATCAGATATTGCGTGAACGAGCAAAATAGGCGGTGCATCGGCCGAGGCATAAGTCACAGGAGAGGCTTTGGCGCGAACCGCTTCGGATTCCAGTCTAAGCTCGTTTTTGCGAGGAGGACGTGCTCGCTGCTGATTGCGTTGGCGATCACTCATAGCAGACAGAAAGTCGGTCGGTGTAGCACTCGCCACAACAGCCTGAACCATACTGGAATACTCCTGGTATGGCCCATCCCCCTCAAGACCGGCTGAAGGCGGACACACACCGAGCATAACAGCCAGATGCGCGCCAGCGGAATTTCCACTCGCGCCAATCCGTTCGGGATCAATATTGTACTCCTCGGCATGGGCGCGCAACCAGCGCACCGCATTCTTCACATCCTCAACACACGCGGTAATAGGCGCTTCATCGAGCATCCGATAGTTCACCGTCACACAAACATAGCCCTTGGCTGCATAGCTGATAGTAGGACGAAGAAAACCTCCCCGACGTTTATCCCCACCTCTCCACCCACCGCCATGGATAAAAACAAGGGCTGGACGGGGCGTATCGCCGCGCTCTGTGGGCATAGCGAGATCGAGTTTCCACGCCTCGTTCCCTTCGCGATACGCAATATCCGGAATAAAAGTCACACCTTCGGGTACCTGTTTCATAATTTGCTCCACGGTAACTGTGCGTTGCTGACGTCGGTTTTGTTGTTGTGGCTGTTGTGGTTGCTGTGCATCAACAGATTGGAACAGCAAAACAACGAACAGAAAACTGACAAATTTGGACATAACAACCTCCTTATTATGGTTCACACTTCCTACTTCTCACTTTCCACTTCTTCGCGTATCTGTGCGAGAACCCGCTGCACCCTTGTAAAATTCGGCCGAAGAGCGAGCGCCTTCTCCAAATAGGGAACAGCCTCTCGCAACCTTCCGGCCTGTGCCAGCGCCGTACCCAGATCGGCATACGTATCGGGCCTATCCGGATGCAAGCGAATCGCATCCTTATAGTGCTGAATCGCCTCATCAAAACGTCCCAGCCTGTGAAGCGCCATAGCAATGCCATTTTGCGACAGCGCATTGTCCGGATAATAGCGAATCGCATCCTCGTAATAGCGAACCGCATCCTCGAGCCGTCCCGCGCGGTGAAACGCCACAGCGCGACCATTTAGCGCGCGTGCATCTGCGGGCTCGAGTTCCAAAACCCGCGCATAGTGTCTCTCGGCATCCTGCAAACGCCCCAGTTGCATCATCGCATCGGCAAACATGCGATGGGCATCCACATACTCGGGAAGCCGGCGAATCGCCTCGGCACAAAGCGTTGCAATACGTCTGTGTTCTCGCGCGGGAATCAAATCCGACGCCTCACGCACAAAAACGCGCGCGGCAATCTCCCTCAAATTCTTGTTCTGAACAGCCGCAATACGCGCATCAACCTCCCCCGGCATCAACGCATCAATAGAATCCCGGTATTGATACAGCATCTCCGCAAACGCAAGCTCATCGCTCTCCACATTCTGAACCGACTCGTAGTCCAGAATCGGTCGGTCATCCCAATACGTATCCGCCTCAACCGTCGCAGAAGCCAGCCCCTCCGCTCCCATCAAATAACCACCCCAAAAAACATGCGGCTGGTTAAGAGAATACGCCAACCCGCCCCAATGACTGTATTGAAGATCCGCATGCACCTCCTCATCCATCCCCAACAATTTCCCCTGAGCGATCTTGAACGCATCATCCACCGCACCAATAAGCAAAAGCTCAGACGTATTATACCACAAAACACTCTGCGGAAAAACAGTCAAAAAACTGCGCACAACACCGCGGAACTGGTCCTCCGTCAGAAAGCGCAGCGGCACAAACTGAACCAGAAACCCACCTGCCGTCAGGCGCTCTCGGGCGCGCGCATAGAAATCAACCGTATAAAAAAACGCCACACCCGGGCGGGACACCTCGCCAAGCTCAAGCGAAATAATATCATAAGACGCCGCAGTATGGCGTAGAAAATTGCGCCCATCTTCAGCGATAATCTCCACGCGCGGATCGCGCATCCAATCCGTCTCAAAATACGCCTCAACAAAAGGAAAAAGCGCAGGCTCGATATCCACACACGCCAGATAATCGATGGGATACATCAGAAACCGACTAACCGTCTGCCCTGTACCAGCCCCCACAACAACGACCCGTTTGGGATCCGGATGCAAAAGCATCGGCACATGCGCGGCCATAATCTGGTGGTTCTTCTTACTCCCGCCCTGCCACCAGCGATCGATCTCAAGCTCCAGATCATCCTCCCGCCGGACAACCGCCATATTCGCGCCATAACCCTCTCGGAACGCCACGAGATCCCGCCCCTCGCCGATAAAATCCGCAGGCACCTGCGTCTGGGAAAAATACGGAATCCCCAGATAAACCAGAACAGCGACCAGCGCAGCCGCATATTTGAACACGCGATATCTTCGATCCAGCAAAAACCATGCAGAAATACCAATGGCGAGATTCGCGCCCGTAATAAAAAACAAACTCTTCTCAAGACCAAAAAAGGGAATCCCCACAAAACCAATCAGAAGAGACCCGAGAATCCCCCCAAGCGTATTCACCGCAATCAAATTCCCAGCCATCCCAGACGTATATTCCGCATTGCGAATCACCAGCCGAATCGCAAGCGGAAAAGCCGCGCCACTCAACACAGCAGGGGGCAAAAGCACCGCAAAATAGATATATAAATCATTGCCCAATCCCCGCCACGCCTCTGGCGAAAGCATCAACAAAGCCAGCACGATGAGACCCGTCGCAACCTGAAACGCGCCAAAATAATACGCCCGCCTGTCCGTCCTATCGGAAAACAAGGAAGCCAGAATACTCCCCAGAACCAGCCCAACCAGCACAACGCCCAGCGTCAGCGTATAAGTATAAACCGTATTGGCAATAAGAAGCCCCAGATACCGCACCCACAGCACCTCGGCACCCAGAGCCACAAATCCAACAGCAAAAAATAAAACAAATACAACCCTGCTCCGAGGAAGTCCGCCACTCACACCGCGAGACTGTGCCGAAGCGGGAAACACATCCTCCCGGGCAATTGACAGCGCGCGAACCACAACACCACTCAAAATATTGCACACAACGCCAATATAGATCGCACCGCGCAGACCCAGATCCGGCAAAAAAACAAAACCCGCAGCCGCACAACCCAATGCAGCTCCCAGGGTATTGACACCGTAGAGAAGGCCAACAGCGCGCGCAATCGTGCCACTATTGCGCGAATACTGACGACAAAAAAGAGGAAGCGTACCGCCCATCAGAACAGTGGGCGGCAGAACGACGAGCGCAACCAGAAGGAGTCGCGTGGTAAACCGCAGGAAGGGAGCATCGCTCAATATTCTATACGCGATGCCATAGAGAAAATCTGCAAAATCAAACGCAAAAGGACTGATCAGAGCCAGAAAACCCAGACCAATCTCGATATACGCAAAAAGAATAAGCGGTCGGGAAGTTCGCTGACCAACGCGCCCAAAAAGACACGCACCAATAGCGAGACCCAGAAAAAAAACCGCCAGAACCGCGCTCACCGCAAAAGTCGTTGACCCAAACAAAAGCGCGGCCTGCCGTATCCAAGCAACCTCGTAAACCAGCCCGGCAAAACCCGACAAAAAAAAGCATATCAGCGCGGTGACATGCTGTGTTATTGGAAAGGATTTTCCGGGACGTTTACTCACATGTTATTCTTTCACTATCCGCTATTCTCACAGCGGGCAAATTGTCCAATATCTATTCCCTAAAGACCAGATCCTTTGCGTTCCATCAATCCACTTCAAGGTCTTCGGAATCCAGTTGATGCCAGAACACATCTCCCGCTTCAATACTGCTTTGAATCCTGTTATCCCTATCCAGGCCAGCCACTGCCGCATAAGCAGGCTTGCCCGTGAACTGCGTCAAAAATTTGGCATTGCGAATCGCCCTGTCCGTGTCCCGCTCATCCACAGTGAAGGAAATTTCGACAGCGATATAACAAACTTCCTCTGACCCATTCACCACTTCCATAATCAGGTCAGCCCTGACAAAACTGTGCAATTCGTTTTTGGGAATATCCCGGGCATTTTGCGACCGGGCCAAAGAGATGATTTCCCGTTGAGACATTGTTCGCACCAAATCGAATCCCATGCTATCGGCTATCAAAGCCGTGTCTCTGAGCGCGGCACCTCTCGCATGACCGCCTTTGAGCACACCAAGGCTATTGTCTATCCTTCTTAAGTGCTTATCGTGCTCGTCCAGACGGCCATCTATCCCGTCCAGACGGCCATCAGCCCTGTCCAGACGACCATCTATCCCATCCAAACGACCATCTATCCCATCCAGACGTTTTTCAACAGCTTCAAACCGTTTATCCGTAGTTTTGACAAACTCGGCAAACACCTGAGGCAATTCGAGGAGTTCGCGCGTGAGCAAGCGAGCACGCACAGCTTCCAGTATCCTGGGATTTTCGTCCAGAGCTTGAAACAAGTCATCTATGGTATTGATGGGAAACATGATAGTTCTTCCCAGGGTAGTAAAAAATAGAAAGCTGAACGCACCAAAACTACCCATTTACCACTATTTTGGCAACCCCCAGAAATATAAATCATCTAATTGACGAATAAAATCGAAAAATTGATTCTTTCATCTCATGCCTCCGTTTGACCTGACCTAAAAAGCAGTCACTTATTCTTCAACCTCTAACGATTCCATCTCCCACGGAGTATCTCCACAGCAGGCTTAGACGCACCAAATCGCACATTAACCCCTCTGCTCTGAAGGTCTGGAATATGCGTATTGATTGACGTGGCACTCAACGGATTCCTAACCACATCAACCACATCTCCACTGCCCAATCCCGCATTTGCAACCAGTGGCGCGAGGTCCGAAATTCGGTTGTTGCCAAGAAACAACTCTATTAGACTGGTTAAGCCAGATAGAGCAGACACATCCGTGATGTTGTTGCTCCTAAGAAACAACTTTCTCAGACTGGTTAAGCCGGATAATGCAGACACATCCGTGATGTTGTTGTACCTGAGATCCAGTGCTATCAGACTGGTTAAGCCGGATAATGCAGACACATCCGTGATGTTGTTGTCCCAGAGATCCAGTTCCATCAGGCTGGTCAAGCCGGATAATGCAGACACATCCGTGATGTTGTTGTACCTGAGATACACCTCTTGTAGATTAGTCAAGCCGGATAATGCAGACACATCCGTGATGTTGTTGTCACCAAGATTTAGCGTTTTTAAACTGGTCGCAAACTCAAGCCCAGTCAAGTTCCCAATATTAGCATCCCATGCAGAAAGACGAGTTAAGGTTGCCATCTCATT